>JBDTPD010000031.1:0-14939 GCA_039932855.1 Chitinophagaceae bacterium
CATTATGGCAAGTATTGGTAAAAAAATTCTCTCGGCATTTGTAGAGATGGCAGATGAAAAAAAATCTGCTGTTGAACAACCGCTGGCAACAACAAACAAGTTCACTGACTACAGTGAAACAACTGACACTGATGTAAACAGTGAAAAGTTCGCGCAGTACTTCGACAAGCTGTTCTCCGATGCAAACATGCCAGGCCCTGACTATTTCGAGTTTTCGAAAATGACAGCTGCTATGAATGCTATACCGGATGAGAAGTCAAGATACAGTGCAGCTTTCGCAGGGCTTTGTGTGCAGGGATTGGATAAGTCGAAATTATTATCGACAGCTGCTGAATACCTGCGGGTGTTAGATACAGATGCTGCGAATTTCAACTCAACGCTCGATGCCGCACTCCAGGAAAAAGTGCTTGCAAAAAAGCAGCAGATCATGGATAAGACAAACAGGATCGACCAGCTATCCAAAGAGATCAATGACCTGCAACAGTTGATCGTCCGCCTGAATGGTGAGATAAAAGAAAATGAATCGAAGATTGAAAGTAACAGCGGAGGATATAACAAGGAGTTGAAAAGGATGAGAGAAAAAATTATAAATGATGTTGAAAAAATAAAACAATACATACACTAAAACCTAAAAAGATGAACAACGCAATTATTAAAACAAAAAC
The DNA here is from genome assembly GCA_039932855.1 of Chitinophagaceae bacterium. Taxonomy (GTDB): domain Bacteria; phylum Bacteroidota; class Bacteroidia; order Chitinophagales; family Chitinophagaceae; genus JAJKIP01. The sequence continues at coordinate 666 of JBDTPD010000031.1, forward strand.
GCCTGGCTGGTTCTCCGAACCAAAAAACCTGGCGACAACGGTGATAGGGTTATCCCTGTTTGCCGGTCTGGCTTATGGTTTCCTGACATTCGTTTTACCATGGCTGGTAACGGTGACCTGGAACCTTGTCAACCTGATTATCGGTGGCGTGGCCCTTGGCTTTCTGCTGATGATCGTGAGCAACAAAAAATTCTGGAGAGCATTAAAATACTTTTCCGAATTCATTGCTAACTATAGTATCGGTCTTGCCATCGAGTTGAATCCGTTCAATATTCTTGAAGCAAAGATTGACCAGGGTTACAAGGACAGAAAAACACTTTATCAGCAAGGTGCTAAACTGAAAGGCAAGCAAAGTGAATTGATGGATAAGCTGGCTGAAAAAGAAAAGGAACTAAAGCTGAATGCACAGAAGGTAAAGATTATTCAATCGGAAAATGGTAATCCAAGACAAATGGATCTCTATGCAAACAATGTGTTGCGCTGCCGCGAATACATTGACAATGTAACACCGATTGTAGGTGACCTGAACAAGCTGACCAAATTCACAGATATGGCTTATGAAGAAAGCGGTATCATGCTGGAAGATGCAAAGCTGGATATGGATGCAAAGAAGGATCTGTATTATTCAGTAACAACCGGATTGTCTGCCGTGAGCAGTGCGATGAAAGCATTCAAGGGAGATGATGATTTGAACAGGGATGCAGAAAAAGCACTCGCCATTCTGAAAGAAAAGATCGGTGAAAAGATCGGCCATATTAAATCGGCGATTGATGTCACCTCCAGGTTTATGGATGATAAGGTACTCGAGGATAAAGCTAAATCCGCGCAAGCCATAGAGTTGATAGATCGTTTTGATCTCAACAAAGATTTTAATTATGGTAAAGAGGCGCTTGAAGCCAATAAAGACACTGGCAAATTAAAAGGTATCTCCATACCAGATAAGTACAAAGGTCTTCTCGACTAACTGATCCAACTCCTTGCCGTAACGGGATTCATTGCCAAAAACGTAACGACATGTTACCGGCAGATGAATAAATGATCGATGACCCGGTCGATGACGGAATAGCGCAACCGTAAACAGGTTGTGATAACACCGTGAGTCCAATCTATGTCCTGTAAGAACCAATAACAATTAATTAAAACAATTTAAATAGTACAACTATGTCAGTCAAATTAAAACCCGCAGGAAAAGTATTCATTATTGCCGCCGTAATAGCTACAGGTATTTTAAGTATCAGGTGGTACCAGGCACGTCCGAAAGCGGTGGGCGAATCTGTGGAAGTAGGTAAAGTAGCATTACCTGATGCAGCAGATGCATCATTGAGTAATAACGCTGTAAAATTTCCTTTACCCGGTAACCAACCAGCAGTGAATGGTGGATTACCAATTACGTGGGAACGTATGGCATGGAACAGCCAGTTCTCCGGGATGTATGCAAATGGTGGTGTACGTACTACCAAGGGTTCATTGTTTGATAATGCCAAACTTGATGTAACCTATATCCGCCAGGATGATTGTAATAAACAAATGGCCGACCTCGCAAAGTTTGCCAGCGATTATAAAAACAATCCGAATGCAACGGGTGTGTTGATCACCTTCATGGGTGATGGTATGCCTGCGTTCATGACTTCTTTATCGAAAGAGCTGGAAGCGCTTGGACCAGAATATCAACCCATCATTATTCCTGTTACACACGGTAAATCATTTGGTGAGGACCAGGTGATGGCGCCGATATCATGGAAACAGGATGCGCATAATGCAACAGGTAAATGTGTTGCCGGTGTATTGCGTGATGGTGATATCAACATTTTGTTGAAATGGGCTGGTGATAATGGTTTGAAAGTAAACCCAGACGAAACTACGTATGATGGTACCGCTATTAACCTGATAGCTGCGAGTGATTTCCTGGATGCACCTAATAAGTACATCACAGGTTATACGGAAAAAAGAAAGATCGTATTGAATGGTAAAACAACCGGCCGTGATACAACAGTTGGTGTAGATGGCGTGGCCACGTGGACACCTGGTGACGTAAACATTGCTACCAAAAAGGGTGGACTGGTTACGATTGCCAATACCAAACAATATGCATCGCAGATGCCTAACCAAACTATTGCTATCAAGAAGTGGGCGTATGACCACAGAACTGATATCGAAAACATGATCATTGCGTTGGCACAAGCGGGAGACCAGGTAAGATCATTCAACGAAGCAAAGGAATTTGCTGCGAAGGTGAGCGCTGATCTGTATAAAGAACAGGATGCTGCTTATTGGTTGAAGTATTACAATGGTGTACAGGAAAAAGACATACAGGGTTTGAAAGTTGACCTGGGTGGTTCTGCTGTATTCAACCTGGCCGATATGGCCAATACGTATGGACTGGGTAATGATAAAGTGGACCGTTATAAGGCAGTGTATAATACGTTCGGTAACCTGATGGTGAAAATGTATCCTTCATTGATGCCAACGTTCATGCCTTATGAAAAGGCGGTAGATAAATCTTTCCTGTTCTCGGTGATCTCTAATCACCCTGAGCTGATGGAAGGTAAAGCTATCCAGACCACGTACGCAAATGAGATCACTGCTGAGGTTTCTTCTAAATCTTACAGTATCGAATTTGAAACAGGTTCTGCTATTATCAGATCCTCTTCTTACAAACAGCTCAACGAGATCTTTGAATCTGCTGTAGTAGCTGAAGGTTTGAAACTGGGTGTGTATGGATATACCGATAATGCGGGTTCGGATGCAGTGAACCAACCATTATCTGAGCAACGTGCGAATGCGGTGAGAACTTATCTTATTAAAAAAGGATTAGTGGAGAACCGTGTAGAAACAAAAGGATTTGGATCTACGAAACCAATTGCTGATAACAATACGGAAACGGGTCGTAGCAAAAACCGTCGTGTGGAAATAGTATTAGGTGAGTAAAAATAGAACTGTTGCAGGGTGGCCACCGTATCGAAAGGTGCGGCTGGTCCCCTGAACAGTTCATTTATATGTTATGATAGTAAAATTGACAAAATGAAAAATTTATTTCATCCATTTAAAAGAATAAGCAAGCAAGCTTTTATGATAATGGTAGCGTTGCAGGTAGTAATTGCTTTTACACTGTGGCACACTACTGCAAATGGATTGATACCAAAACCATTGAAAGTAGGAGAAGCGCTTATCCATTTATTATCAACAAAATTACTGATGGATAATATACTGGTGAGCCTTACGCTTACATTGAAAGCGATGCTGTATTCTATTATTATAACATTGGTGTTTTCTTATTTGTCGGTCCTGCCATTTTTTAAAAGCATTGCACTCTTCCTGGTAAAATGCCGGTACCTGACATTGACTGGCCTGATTTTTATTTTTACCCTGCTGACACAGGATGGTAGTCAATTGAAATTGTCATTACTGATAGCTGGTATTGTACCATTTTTCGTTACTTCTTTTTTATCGGTGATAGTACATATCAATAAACAAGAGTACGAACTGTGTCAAACGCTGGGCTATAACAGCTGGCAAACATTATATGAAGTAGTGATTGTTGGTAAAGCGGACCAGGTACTGGAGATCCTTCGTCAAAACTTTGCTATTGCGTGGTTGATGATCACGCTGGTAGAAGGGTTGAGTATGAGCGAAGGCGGTATTGGTACGTTGCTGATCAAATACAACAAGTATAATGATCTGACGAATGTACTCGCACTACAGGTAGTAATTTTTATGATCGGTATCGGATTCGATTATTTATTGGGGTCACTGAAGAAATGGTTATTCCCCTATACAAAATTTCAAACTGCGTAATATGACAACGTTTAGTAAAAAAGAAACATTGCTGCAGGCAAAAAATGTAAACCTGAGTTATGATGGCAAACAAATTTTGCGTGACATAAATTTTGAGATAAAAAATATTGTGCGTCCCGGTATGCAACAGGGACAGGTAGTGTCTTTAATTGGCAGAAGCGGTATTGGAAAAACACAATTGTTTAAAGTATTGTCCGGACTTCAGTCTCCAACGTCTGGTGAAATAACCATCCATGGAAACAGGAAAGTAAAACCAGGCGATATGGGTGTTATTTTTCAGAATTATTATTTATTTGAATGGAGAATAGTACATACTTCATTGATGCTGGCTGCAAAAAAGAATCCATTGCTGAAGGGTAAGGAAAAAGAAGCCATTGCCGGTTATGCAGAAAACTTTAACCTGTCGGATCATCTTACTAAATATCCGCAACAGTTATCGGGCGGTCAGCGGCAACGGGTAAGTATCATTCAGCAATTGCTGAATGGTTCTGATTTTTTACTGCTGGATGAGCCGTTTTCTGGTCTTGATGTATTGGTGCTGGATAAAGTAGTAGACTTATTACAGCAGGTATCTATATCGGATGAGTTGAAAACACTGATCATTGTGTCGCACGATATTGCTACGTCGGTAGCTATATCAGATACCGTATTTATTCTCGGAGAAGAAAAAGGAAAGTGCGGATCTACTGTAGTAAAAGAAATAGACCTGATAGCACGCGAACTTGCCTGGGAAAAAGATATAAAAGGCAAGAAAGGGTTTATTGATACTATTGAAGAAATTAAGAATTGCTTATAAAACATATAGGCACCCTATATGTTTTTATCTTTCTTTTTATCAGCTTCTTCTTTAGTTTCTTTATCATCCTTTTCCACTTCTTTCTTAACGCCCTGTACAAAAGAAGATACCGGCCCCTTCATATGTTCCTGGGGATCGGTATCTTTTTTCTTTTGATCTGAACCTGATTTTTCGGGATTATCTTTTTTCTGTGTCATAAAGCTGTGTTTATAGTTTAAAATCAAATTCCAGGCCGTAGTTGGCCATGAAAGGCACAGAAGTTGATGTTTTAAATTAATATTTAAACATAATTATGGTTTTAAATACTTTATCAGGCGAGGAAGCTACTATACAGGCACTTGAAAATAAGTTTGTAGCAGACTTCAATGCCGGTGATATTGATGCGATGATGACGAATTATGTAGCAGATGATACGTTTGTGATCTTCGATGTAGTGCCCCGCAAGGAACACCGTGGTGCTGATATTTATCGCAAAAACTGGGAAGAGTTTTTTTCACACTTTAGTGACATACCGAAAATTGCTATCACTGACCTTGTAATTACTGTAGATGGTAATGTTGGATTCAGCCATAGTTTTCAACACGTGACCGGTACTGACAAGGAAGGCCATACGATAAATCGAACGGTGCGCGTTACCGATGGTTATCGCAAGATCGATGGACAATGGCTGATCGCACTTGAACATGTATCGGTTCCGGTTGATTTGAAAACAGGGAAGGCGGTGTTTACTGCAAAGTGATAGTGCGTGTAGCAGTTATCATTGTTGTTATGCATTCAACCTGAATGTTCGGAATACAGTATTCAATGTATTGAAACAAAGGATAGAGCCATCCAATTCACTGGGTAATCCAACTATAATTTTTATAACTTCTGTTGCCTGTATGCTGCCGGCAATACCACAAGTTGTGTTCACAATTCCTGTTACCGAACAATTCAGCGAAGAATTTTCGAGTAAGGATTGAATGCTAAAAATGTTTTGCAGATCTATTTTTTTTCTGTGGTGTAAAACCGTCACATAACCTTCCCAATCTTTGACAGCCGCGTACACTAACGGCTTATGTGACATGGCGCAGGTTTGATTGATTAATATTCTCGCGTCCACATTATCTGTACAATCACAGATAATATCAAAGGCACTGATAATATCATGGGCGTTTGATGTATTCAGCATTTCCATGTGTTCCCGGACAACAATGACAGGATTTTGCTGTCTGAGCCTGTTTGCCAGGACGCTTACTTTGGGATGACCTGTTTCATGCTCATGGTATAAAAACTGTCTTGATAAATTGGAAACTGTAACATTATCGCCATCTACCAAACCTATTGTCCCCACTCCCGCTGCAGCAAGGTATATTGCGGCAGGAGTACCTAATCCACCTGCACCAATAAGCAGCACTTTAGCAGTTGCCAACAGGTGCTGACCTTTTGATCCGATTTCAGGAACGGCTATCTGCTGCCAGTAGCGATCCATATTATTTCCTGTTTATTTGAGAAATGATAGTTGAGTCTTTGATCTTATCATCTTCGGCGAGAAGAAATGCTTTTGATATAATGACTGATAATCCGGAATCGCCTTCGAAAGGAAGATATAAATTTTCGGTATGATCTTTTGAATTACGATCGGGCACAATACAGAGATATTGATCATTAGGCTCCATAAGTATATTGGTGCTACCGATATGAATTTTGTAAGTACGAAGCTTTCCTTTTACCACCAGGAATTTATCTTTTATTGTTGCAATGTTTTTAATTTTCAATCTCGGTATTAAGTTAGTGAGTACTTCTTTTCGATTTTTAGCCACTTCTGACAACTCTCCAAATGAATAAGATGTCCAATAATCCCTGTAAGCAGGAAGTCCGCCCCCGTCACGCCATCCGGGATCATTGCCCACACTGGATACACCAACGAACAGATCTACATCGCGCATTACTTCAGAAAAAACAAGAGGATGTATGTATATCAGGTCCACACTTTCGTTGGTATCTGTATTGATAAATCTTACCTGATCGGTACTAACATAGTTCCATATTCCTGTATTATTCATTGCTCCATCGGCATTTACTTCGCTTATCCAGTATTCGGCTCGTAAACTATGTTTAACAAGCAGAAGAGAAGCAGTTCCGTTATCCGTACCATTATCAAATGAACCCATCAGTGAATAGCGCCACCCCCTTGCCTTTGCTAATGAATTGAATTGATGTTGCCTTAGAATATGGGCCGCCATCCGGTTACTATATGTTCTGGTATTAACTTCTGCGTCAGTTAATAAGTATACCTCACGAAAAGCTTGTTTGAGAGGTTGTTGTATCTGGTGAAAGATCAAAAAATCACGCCAGGCTTTTATCTCCAACACGGTGGCCTGTACCGGATGCCATAAAGAAACAGTATCTGTATTATCAATTTTTACCAATTCATTCTCTGCATTCACCCATTGGTTGTTAATATGAATAGCCTGCTTTGTTGTTTCCTGCTGATGAAAATTCCAGATAATACCATTGGCGAGATAAGACATCAGGCCATGCCGGAGATAATATTTTTCAAAATCATTCCAGGAAATTTTTCGATCATCACGAAACATTCTGTCTATTCTGTCCCGCTGAGCCACCAATGTCTGTTCTACTTGTTTTGCAATGACTTTTAGTTTTTTAAGTTTTGTTGCGTGTTGCTCCTTTACTGTTGCAGGGACTGATTTTTGCGGGGTACCATCAGGTTTAAACCATTTCTGTTCAGTTTTTCCCGTTGAAGCAATTACTAATTCTGCTTTATAGTCATCAAAAACAAAACTGCGAGTGCCATTTACTAATCCGCCATCATCTACAGCCATATCTTCTACCTCACTTACTGTGACACCCTGCTCTTCGGCAGCAGCCTGCAGGTATTTATCAATCAATGCCTGGGTACTGCTTTGTTTAATACGAAGTTTTAACCTTGACAATTGTCCAATACCATCGAGCCCTTTTGATTTATATAAAAAATAAAGACAGGCATTGCCAATTGCTAAAGCAGTAGGCCCCTGACCGGGAATCTTTCTAAACGCTCTCTCTGCAAGAGCTGTAATAGTTTGTATAGTGGCTTGGTCATGAAAATGAGAACAGGCCCATATCAGCCCTTTCACTGCTTCTGTATTGACCGAGGTAATGTAATAATAAGAAGCAAAGGTATAAGTCTGCCCGCTAAGAGTGCTTGAATGTTGTTCTACTCTTTCTTTCAGGTTTATCAGGAATTGAAACCATTCATGAATTGTTTTTTTGAATTTGTCAGCTCCCAGTTCTTTGATAATATTCTTTGTTTCTTCCAGATATTTTTTTGATGGTTTGGAGCCGGAAGCTTTTTGTACTAATGGTAATAATTTATACCAGCTTGTTCTTTCAGGCTCTGGTAAAGATTGCAACATTTCATTGGCGAATTCTGCAAACGGATCTTCACCGAGCAGTTTGACAGGTTTAATAGCAGACAATTCATTTTCGGCACTGAATAATAATGCGTCAATTTTTTCCATCATCTTAATTCGCTCTTTTTCATGGTAATAAGACTGCACCGCATTAATATCTTTTTTTAGCTCAGCAAGCATTGATTTGAGTGCAGGAGTAATAACCTGACCTTTTCGTTGTCTTTCCAGTTGATTCAACATCAGGGAGATTGGCCACTTGGTGAAATGGGACCAGTTTGAAGGCTTGTGCTGACTGAATGCTGCATTAAGTAGTAATGCATCTTCATCATCCATTATCAGTTTGCTACGAAACAATGTTGGTAAATAGGCGAGACGAACTCTATTTTTTTGATCCTCTTTATCCTGAAAGGAAAAAAATTGTTTACCCTCGTTATACTCATGGATAGATTTAACAAGCCATACAGTAAAGGCAATCTTTTTTTTATCTGGCCAGTTTTTTACGTTATCGGTCCATGCAGTGGTTTGGTTCAGATTTGGCGCCCAGAACATTTCATGCTTTATTGCATACTGTCTCCAGGCATCAGTTACTGCCTGCTTAAACTCGTCTGCGTGATCGTTAGCAGTACTATCGGTGAAAATACTTTTGATCTTATCAAACAATCCCATGTTATCCTCCTACTAATGGCGTTAATTTAATAAAGCTGATCCGGGTGTCAGCATGCAAGTGAACTATTTCGTCGAGAGAACTATATTGTTGGTTATCCACGAGTACGAAAAATCCATTTTTTTGAAAAGCATCTAATGCTATGTAGGCTTGTTTTTCCGCGTCAATCTTTCTTTTATTTCGCAGCTTATAACCATTGATAGTTTTTTCGGCATCGGAAGGTTCAATAAGACCATTATAATATTCGGGAAGTTTGCTGTTATAATTATCTACTTCCTGCTTCACCCTGGCTTCGATGATGTCTTTGATACTGACATTTTCTGTATTGAAACCAATCAACACTTCCTGCAACACTTTTCCGGAAGCGTTTTCATCTTTTATTAATACTGTTATGGCACTTTGCATACAATTATTTGTATTAAAAATATGCAAAAACCAATTGATAATAATTTCAGGCTATATGGGTGCCCTTGAGTTAAAAACGGGGAGGGGACGGTATTATTATAAAGCTGCTACAAATTTGCCCCTGTTATCATTTTGCAGGCTACACTTATAAAATAAGTAAATTCGGAATTCCTGACCAGTTACTGTCAGGCATTACCCAAACAAAACTTTCTATGCATACCCTTTTACCTTTTTTGCTCGCCATGGTTGCTGCCGTTGTATTGCTGGAAATGTGGGCGGTGAAATTGAAAATTGCTTATCCTATTTTACTGGTGGTAGCGGGATTGCTTATAAGTTTTATTCCGGGCTTACCGAGAGTGAAAGTGAATCCCGACCTGATCTTTTTCATTTTTTTACCACCATTACTTTTTGAGGCATCCTGGTCCATATCATTAAAGGAAATGACAAAATGGTGGCGCATGATTGGCAGCTTTGCTTTCCTGGTAGTATTTTTTACTGCCTTATCTGTGGCGGTAGTGGCTAATCATTATATTCCAGGGTTCACTATTCCGCTTGGTTTTTTATTGGGTGGAATTGTTTCACCGCCTGATGCAGTCAGCACCGGAGCTATCACGAAGTTTGTAAAGATTTCCCGATCCACTTCGGCGATCCTGCAAGGTGAGAGCCTGCTGAATGATGCTTCGTCTCTCATCATCTTTCGTTTTGCATTGGTAGCTATTGGTACCGGCCAGTTTATCTGGGCAGATGCAGCGACAAGTTTTTTATGGATGGTTATTGGCGGAGTCGGTGTGGGATTGATCATTGCCTGGATCTTTGTGCAGGCACACAGGCGCTTACCAACCAATGCTTCTTCAGATATTGCTCTTACACTGATTGAACCCTATTTTATGTACTGGACGGCAGAACAGATTCATTGTTCGGGTGTGCTGGCAGTAGTAAGCGGTGGATTATACATGTCGTCAAAACGCCTGTATTTTCTAAACAGTGCAAGCCGTATCCAGGGCTTTAGTGTTTGGGAAAGTTTTGTATTTATATTGAATGGTGTGGTGTTCCTGATCATCGGTCTTGAGCTTCCGGAAATTGAGGAAGGGTTGCGCACCAAAGGCATACCGATACATACTGCCATTTGGTATGGTGTGCTCACAACGATAGTACTCATTGTAGCAAGAATTATCAGTGCGTATGTAGCGATGCTTGCTACTTTTATTTTCCGGCGAAGTGTGATATCAACAATCGGCACCCGAAGAAGGATTTTGATCATGCCTTTATTGCTGGGATGGACGGGCATGCGCGGCGTGGTATCACTGGCTGCAGCATTGGCGATACCGCTCACGCTGGCAGATGGTACTGAGTTTCCACAACGGAGCCTGATCCTGTTTATCACGTTTGTTGTCATCCTGCTTACGCTTGTGCTGCAGGGCCTGACACTTCCTTATTTTATCCGGCGCTCAGGCATGTTTGATGCTCCTTCGACTGAAAAATCAGAAAAGTCGACGATCCAACATATCAGGCGCGGGTTGACACAACACAGTTATGATTTTTTAAAACATAAATATGAACATGAATTGCAGGGACATGCAGGGATAGAGAAATTCATGAAACAGTGGGAGGCTAAATCAAAGGCTGATGATGATGGATCGTTGAGTGAAAAGAAGAAGAAAATTTTCCTGGCGCTACTCGAAAGTCAGCGCAGCTATCTGGACAAACTAAATAAGGATCCTGATATTGATGAAGATATTATCCGCCAGTTAATGTACCAGGTAGACCTGGAAGAGGAGCGGTTGAAGATTAGTTAGATCAATGATGTTTTAATAGTCTGAAAAGTTTGCGAAATATAAAATGACTACTGAAAGAAAAAATGAAATAGAGCGGCGGATACTTCGTGCCGTTTCAAGGTTTGGGTTAGATAAAAGTTTACCTGAGCAGTCGATAAGTTTTACAGAGCTCGGCGCAACTTGCAGAGATATTAGCATAGAAGACCTTGTGATGGTACTGAAATCGATGGATGGTGTTCGTTTGGATTTGGATAAACATGTGGTGGTGATACCGATGAGCTATTTTGTTTAATTCGGGAAGATCGGTTACAGGTTTACATTGAATTGGACACAGAGAGCCACAGAGAAGGCACAGAGGACCACAGAGTTTTGGGAGGACAGTCAAGTTGTATATAGTTAATCTTCGATCGCTTCAATGCCTTTTCGTTTGAGTTCTTCGAGATTGTCTTTCATTTGTTGGAGTTGTTCCGGTGAGTGACCCTGCCATTCTTTTATTTCTCCGACGACTTTGAAGGCATGTTGCGACCGGTAAGATTTTGTGGGATTGCCGGGAAACTTCTTGTTTGTCAGGTTGGGATCATCTTCAATAGCACCTGTTGGTTCTACAATATAGATGCGTCCACGGCCCTCTCCCTGTGCCAGTTCGGCGCCCCAGGTGGCGGCTTCTAAAGTAGCTGACAGATAAATGTATTTTGCTTTTTTTCCTGTTCCATAATTGGACATAAAACCAACTTCAATAAGGTCGCCGGTATTCAGATCGGCTTTTGTACCGTGGTAGAATATTTCTGAAATCGAATCGCTGGTTGCTTCTATTGATTTATCCATTGGAGTGTTGGGTAAATTTATTTTATTGTTACAGTAATCTGCTCAACAATGAAGGTATTAATTTATCAATGAGATTATACTTATTCTCATAGGGAAAACAGGGCCATTTAAAAATTATTTGATTGGAAACAAGATCATAAAAAATATTGTGATTTTTGTAAACACTATATGAGTTTTCGTTGTTAAATAGCAAAAGGATGTGGGCTGTAAATATCTAAGCAACTTATTGCAGCGTTAATTAATTTCAACAATTACCCCGGTAACAATTGAAAAATGATAGTGATGCAGCAATTGTGAGAGAAAAAGTGACTACAGGGAAAGCATATATTTATATGATAAATGCTTTTTACAATCAACTTAGAAAAATTATTAAAGCCAAATCAACATGAAGATTAAAATTATCCTGATTGCCGGACTCGTCGCGTTCAGTGCGATCCTGTTTAGTTTCCAGCACAAACCTTTTACAAATACTCACGAAATAAAAAAGGGCATGATTAAAGTGACGATATTATATCCGGCCGAAGAAGGCAAGACATTTAATATGGACTATTATTCCACCAAGCATATGCCGATGGTTGCACAATTGTTAGGTGATTCATTAAAGATGTTATCAATTGACAAAGGAGTAGGTGGCGGCGCAGCCAATGCACCCGCTCCATTTGTGGCCATTGGTTATTTATATTTTGACAGGTTGTCGGCTTACCTGCATGCGTTTGCGCCTGTTGCTGAGAAAATCAGGAACGATATTCCAAATTATACAGACATTAAGCCAGTGATACAAATCAGTGAAGTGCTGCAATAATGGATGCAGAATAAAAATTGGATAATTAATCAGCAATCATTTTAATTGTACGTAACCATGCTTCGGCCAGCCTGGGCCAATCAGCTATGGGAAGGTTTGTTTTTTTCAGACCAAATGCATGTCCACCTTCTGCATATATATGATATTCGGCAGGCACACCAGCTTTTCTTAAAGCGATATAATACACCAATGAGTTTTGAATAGTATCCACCGGGTCATTTGCTGCCTGTAATAAGAAAGTAGGAGGTGTGTTGCTATTGAAAGGAATAGTAGAATTTACCTCGTAATCTTTAGTTGTATGTTCCAGCATATGACCGGGATAAATGGCCATTGCAAAATCTGGTCTGCAACTTTCTTTGTCCGCTTCATCCATTACGGGATAGGAACGTGTTTCATAATGGGTACTTACGTCAGCGACTAAATGCCCGCCTGCCGAAAACCCGATTACACCAATTTTATGCGGATCAATGTTCCATTCTTTTGCATGAAAGCGGATCAAACCAACTGTTCGCTGAGCGTCTTCCAACGCGAGGGGCTTTATAGCATCTTTGTGGCAGTTGCAATCTTTATCCCAATGAGGACCGGAATCGGGAACACGATATTTTAAAAGTATAGCGGTAACACCAATTGATGCCAGCCAATCGCATATTTCAGAACCTTCCAGCTCTATCGCGAGCTTGCGATACCCACCACCGGGAAATACAATGACTGCCGCACCGGTATTTTTTCCTTTGGGTGAATAGATGGTGATAGTTGGATGCGAAACGTTTGCTATCATACCATCGTTATTGGTTTCTGTGCCTGTAATCAGTGTTGAGTCAGGAATAGACGTTGACCATACCGGCAACTGTTGATGCTCAACTAAAGGTTGCGGAGTTTTTGTTTGTTCAGTTTGTTTATGTTGATTACAGGAAAGTAAACCGATACTAACTAACAGTATCAGGTTTCTGATTTTTAATAAAGTCATTTCAATTGAATGTTGTGATTATTTTTCCAGCATGTTTTTCAAAGTTAACAAACTACTATCCATATCTTTTGCGACATGTTTTTCCATCATTGGTATTAATATATTCAACGGATATTTCAATGTACCGGCATTGCTCCAGGATACGTTGGTTTGATTGTCGGATACAGATTCTGTTTCCATAATTGTAGCCGCAACGGCATGCATTGGTTTTGTAAAACGAATTTCTGTTTCAATTCTTTTGCCTTCGATAATGTTTTTAATTTCTTTTTCTCCTACACCGGCATTTTTATCTCCGCTCCAGGCATAGATAAATCCAACTGTGCCATCTGTTCCTTTAAATTCTCTTTTCCTGTCGGCGCCAGCCATTGCATGTTTGTTGAACTCATCCTGATTTTTGAGCAATTTTATATAGTCAAATACTTTTTGCCGGGGTGCATTGATAGTAATGTCACGTTTGACATAATGTTCCTTCTTCATGAAAAGTGCAATGAGTAACAGTAAGGCAATGATGCCTGCCAGTATAAGCAGAATTGTAATGAGGATAGTCATTTTATCATAGATTGTAAATTCAATAATATGCCAGTCATCTGAAAATTATTGAATTTTCTTTCAATATAAATTTACTAGAAGTAAAAGGGTTATATTTTGGTAGTACAACCCTTTTACTTTTTACCTGCTCCCCCTGCCATATTTTGTCGCGATCCACCCTCAAGTTGTCGTTTGAACACAGCATAAAATTCTGAAATGACCTCGATCTTCGTGTTGTCAATGAATCAAAATAATCTAAATAACGTTTTATGAAAAGAGTATTTAAAGGATCTGATATCCTGAAAACAATATTAATAGTTGAGGT
>JBDTPD010000032.1:0-14792 GCA_039932855.1 Chitinophagaceae bacterium
CAATAACTACACAGGCAAAAGAATAAACGAAGTCCCAGGTGAGCCGCCATATTTTTCCAGGTTCTTTACTACGAAACTCAATAGCCACACCTCGCCAGATCAAACCAATAAGGAAAATAAAAAACGGAACATAAAACGCAGAGAAGATAGCAGCGTATGCAACGGGGAACCCCGCAAACAAAGCGCCGCCTGCAATGACCAGCCATACTTCATTTCCATCCCATACCGGACCAATAGCATTGAGTGCAATGCGACGACTCTCTTCTTTTTTTAAAAAAAGATGTAAAGCTCCTGCACCCAGATCAAAGCCATCCAGGATGGCGTAACCGGTAATAACTCCTCCGAAGACGAGAAACCACCAGACGTTGTAGTTTATTCCTAAAAAATGTTCCATAATGATTTCAAATTCAAAAGTCAAAAGTCAAAAAAGAAAGATAACTATAGATCTGATGTTACGCCGTTGTTGGTGTTTTAATAAAAGTAACAACGGCGTAATTATTTCAAATTCAAAATTAAAAAGTCAAAAGTCAAAAAAGAAATATAGCTATAGACCTGATTTTTTGCATTTTGAATTTTTAATTTTGAATTTCCTCTGGGCCATGTTTTATTTTCTTATTTAATAAATAAAGAAACAATACAAACAGCGTACTATATACCAGTGCAAAAAGTATGAGTGAAAATAATACCTGGTGTGCCTGTACATTTTTTGACAACGCATCCGAGGTGCGTAATAAACCATACACCACCCATGGTTGTCTCCCCATTTCGGCAGTGAACCATCCTGCCTGATTCGCAAGCTGTGGCAGTAATACGGACCAGGCGAATACGATCATGAGCCATCGCTTATCAAATAATTTTTTTCGTCTCCATTGCCAGCAGGCATATAATGTAAGCAAGATCAATGATGATCCGATAGCGATCATCAGGTGATAAACCTGGAATACTGCATTGACCTGTGTGGGACGGTCCGTTGGTTTGAACGCATTCAATCCTTTTACCGGCGCTGTAAAATTTCCATGTGTTAAAAAAGAAAGTCCACCGGGTATACTTATTCCACTTGTACGTTGTTCCTTATTATTTACCCATCCGAATAAATACATGTTGGCTGCAGCGCTACTATCATAGTGTCCTTCCATAGCAGCGAGTTTAGCTGGTTGATTAACGGACACACCATCTGCACTGGAACTTCCTGATAATAATTGACACAATGAACAGATAGTAGCTACTATCAAGGCGATTTTAAATGCTGGTTTT
This sequence comes from Chitinophagaceae bacterium, assembly GCA_039932855.1. Taxonomy (GTDB): domain Bacteria; phylum Bacteroidota; class Bacteroidia; order Chitinophagales; family Chitinophagaceae; genus JAJKIP01. Next base: position 1,255 of record JBDTPD010000032.1, read on the forward strand.
GCAATGGCTAAATGTTTTTTCTTCAGGATATAATAGGCGTTCACACTCAATACAAGGAATGCGCCGGCTAAGAATGCAGCGATCCATACATGTATTAACCGGTCAACGCTGGATGGATTAAATACCATGGCCCAGAAATCGGTGATCTCTGCACGTGCCTGCATTCCTTCACCAACGATATGAAAACCGGCAGGAGTTTGTTGCCAGCTATTTGCTACTACAATCCAGATAGCGCTGAACATAGAGCCTAAGAATACCATGATGGTGGAAAAGAAATGTACTTTGGGTCCTACTTTTTTCCAGCCAAATAATAAGATACCAAGGAAACCTGATTCGAGTGCAAAGGCAAAAATTCCTTCTGCGGCAAGTGCGCTACCAAATACATCGCCGACATATTTTGAATAGGTGGCCCAGTTGGTACCAAATTCAAATTCCATAATAATACCTGTAGCGGTACCTATACCAAAGATGAGTGCGAATATCCTGATCCAGAACCTGGTCATTTTTTCATAGGTCCTATCACCGGTTCGCAGGTACATTCCTTCCATGATAACAATGATGAGGCCAAGGCCAATACTTAACGGAGGATATATATAATGGAAGGAAATGGTAAAGGCGAATTGTATGCGGGAGATGATCTCTACGTCCATGGTGCTGGTTTTTAACTACCTGAAATGTAAAATGCAGAATCTAAAATCTAAAAGTGAACAGTCTTATGTAGTAAACCCCTTTTACATTTTACATCCTACATTTTACATTCCATTTTTTATTGTCAAAAAAAAAGCGAACCCAAGGGTTCGCTTTTCTATTATTTATAATATATTCTTGTATGTTCCCGGAATGAGTTCATATGTTCGATTGTTTGGCAAAGCTAAGGCAAAATGAATGATGTTGGATGCAGACTGCCGACTGACGACTGCCAACTGCCAACTGCCAACTGACCGCATTGTCATTATATAAAAAACATTAGGGGTAATTAATTATATCAACTTATGCTTTACCTTTATCCTTTGACCGGCTTTTCTTCGATTGATAAAATATCGGGATTCATATTATATTTTTACTCCAAAAGATTCTGCCCCTTTCTCATTCTGTCCAAACTAATTGATCTATGCCACCGGAAAAGGAAAATATTCAATATTTGGCCCAATCGTTTCAGCGCGGTGAGGAACAGGGATTTAATCATTTCTTCAATACTTTATATCCGGGTTTACTTTTCTATGCTTATCGTATGATCAATGATAAGGTAGCGGCAGAAGATATAGTAGAAGAATCATTTATCAAGATATGGGAGCGGCACACTACTTTTCACCATCACAGACTGATCAAATCATGGATGTATACTACCGTGAGGCATGCCTGTATTGACTGGCACCGTCAATTGAAGGTGACGCAGGAGAAAGAGCAGGAGATGGCGCATTTACAAAAGAATAATACGGAGACTTATGCGATCCAGGAAATGATCAGGGCGGAAGTTGCTTCCGAAATTTATAATGCTATCAATGATCTTCCTCCACGCTGCCAGCAGGTTTTCAAGCTTTTATTTATAGAGGGAAAAACCTTGAAACAGGCGGCTGATGAAATGAAGTTGTCTATACATACTATTAAGAACCAGCGTGCCCGTGGTCTGACAATTCTGAAGAAAAGAGCGCCTGACTTTTATCTTGTTATTTGTGCGGCAGTTCTGCTTACCTGACAAATAATTGACATACCTGCTTAGTACTTTCTACGCATTCTCCCGTATTAGAATAGATTGCAACGGTAAAGTCTTTTTACTGATACTGCCACTTTCTAATTAATACTTTGACTATGAACCAACAGCCTGATCATACCCAGGGATCACAGGCCGACAGGATAGATCATCTCGTAGATCTTATCATGAAGTACAAGAGAAATTGCATTGATACAGATGAACATCATGAACTCGATGAATGGATCGTGGATAATGATCTGAATATGCATTTGTTCGAAGATTTGACCAATGAGGAGAGTATGAAGGAGGCGGTTGAATGGATGTCTACGGCCCGCTCCTCTGACGCACTGAAAAAGCTGAAGAGTCAACTGCATTTTGAACGTCCCCGGAGGCGGTTCAGTATTCTTATGTTGTTATTCCATTGTACGATAGCGGCGTCGTTGCTGTTGTTGTTGACGCTTTCGCTGGTGGTGATAAATAGGGAGTGACGAGAGTTTGAAAAGTATTTAGTACTTAGTATTTAGATTCATGATCCTGCACAAGTTTTTTACATATATATGATCTGCATCATGCGGACTTTACAATTATATACTATCTTCATTTTAACTAGTTTGACTCCGACGGACTAACCTACCGAACAACACCCTGACAAAGGCCGCAGTTAAAGAACAGATTTTATGATGTTTTCACCATCAAATGGTTAGAAAAAAATCATGAAATTTTGTTGAATACCGTCCTAAGGGTATTTGTTTATACAGATTTAGTATTTACCTTTAACGCTTTGGCAGCACTCTCATGCTGGTGAATTTTTCTCCCGCAGTGACATATTTAATCGGTGGCCAACCTTAACCTCTTATCCTAAGGATGATGAATCCAGAATTTTAATTCCTGCGTAAGTAGGGTATTAGAGTTCGGCTGATCCGGTTTCCTTCGAAGTCAAATCAATCAACTAGTTACTACAGTTACTGTGCATTCCGGAAAGGACGACATACAAGATTGTGTTCTTGCGTTTCAGCGCGGAGAAGAGCAGGGATTTACTTATTTTTTTAATGAGTTATATCCTGCACTTCTGTACTATGCTTTCCGCATCGTGCGCGATCGTGCTATAGCCGAAGATGTTGTCGGTGAATCTTTTATAAAAATATGGGAACGTCATTCCCAATTCAGCCATCCCAAAGTCATCAAGTCCTGGTTATATACTACTGTCCGCAATGGATGTCTTAACCGCCTGCTCCAGGAGCAACGCAAACAGGCCCGTGAAGAAAAGCTGGCCCGCTCCCAGGAAGGGTCCTACCAGGAATCCTCTTTGAACGAGATTATCCGGGCTGAAGTGGTCAGGGAAGTACATGCTACCATCGAGTGCCTGCCTACTGCCTGCCGCACTATCTTCCAAATGCTTTATATACAAGGCAAAACAGTCCGCGAAATTGCCGAAGAGCTCCATCTGTCTATCAGCACTATCAAAAATCAAAAAGCACGTGGGCTCGCGCTGCTCAGGAAGAAGTTTCCTGATATGTCGATGTCGGTGCTGGTGCTGCTTGAAGTGCTTTCCCGGTTTTGAACAGGTTTAGTTGGTATTTAGTATTCAGTATGTAGATTGAACAGTCTGATATGCTGACTATTGGTTATGTATTTGTTATTGACCGGTAGGAAGATTTAAAATGTAATGAGTGTGACTGACGACTGTAGACTGACAGACTGCAGACTGCCAACTGTTAGCCTCTGACTGAAATAATTCCCCTCCTCCTTTAGTATTATCTGTGGCGTGTTACGTTATAGTTAAGTAAGAGTATCTGATTAACGAATTAACCCATTCACCCACCGGCCTTCCCCGGGCCTTTTAAGAAAACCGGAGAACTAACACAATGAGCCCGCAAACCGAACAAATGACACAGGATCAGGAGGCCCTGCATATCGCGTCATTACTTTATGGATATATCTGGGAATCACTGACACCCGATGAGCACGATGAACTTGATAATTGGGTAGGTGAGTCTGACGAGAATATGTACCTCTTTGAAGAATTGACCGATGAAAAAAATATTAAGAAAGCACTTGACTGGCTGGCTGATACTGATGGAGAGCGTATGTCAAAAAAACTCAAGGGACGCATCCGCTTCTCCGACGCCGGATTCAAGGTCCGCGCCATCCGCTACACCCGCCGCTATGCCGTTGCTGCCTCATTGATCCTTGTTATCGCTACTACCGCCCTTTATTTTTATAAAACATCCAGTCATCAACACACTGAAAAGATCTTAGCCGTTTCTCAACCTGTGGCACCCGTTGTACCCGGTACTGATAAAGCTATCCTGACACTGGCGGGTAATCATAACATCGAGTTGAATAATTCAATTACCGGCCAGTTGGCTGTTCAGGGTAACAGTACAATCACCAACGACAACGGGCACCTGAGTTATACAGCATCCGGAACTGGCGCCAATACTGGTTTACAAAACACAGTAACCACTCCACGTGGTGGCACTTACTCCATGACCTTATCTGATGGAACAAAGATGTGGCTGAATGCAGCCTCTTCCGTTCGCTTCCCGCCTTCATTTGATGATAAAGAAAGAAGAGTTGTTATCAATGGAGAAGTTTATTTTGAAGTAGCTCATTCAACGTTACCCGGATCGGATAAAAAACGACCATTTATTGTTGAGCTGGAAAACAGAGGTATTGAAGTGGAAGTATTAGGAACACATTTCAATATCAATTCTTACACCGATGAGCCATTAGTAAAAACAACTTTGCTGGAAGGAAGTATACGAATCACTTCCGGTAAAGAAGTGAAAATGGTAACACCTAACCAACAGGCACAGATAGGAGATGATCAATCGATAAAACTGGTAGAGACAGATGTGGATGAAGCAGTAGCCTGGAAGAATGGTGATATCAATATGAAACATGCCAACATCGCTACTTTAATGAGAGAGATAGGTCGGTGGTATGATGTATCGCCGGTCTTCCTTGGTAACATGCCAACCACAGTTGACCTTGGAGGAGACTATAAAAGAATTAAGAGCATTGAAGAATTATTAAAATCACTTAATAAAACAGGCATCCACGCAACATTGGAAGGCCGTCGACTAACTGTTACTCCCTGATGAAGCAAGATAATGTGCAGGACTTTTATTTCCGCCCACGGAGCGGCCCCCTTTTCTTCCCGGCTTTGCTTGTCAAAGGACCGGGTATTTCCTTTTTCGCCAGCCGATCAGTTTCGAACCAACCCTGGTACCTCCCGTCATTTAATGACGGGAGCGTGCTTACGGGCATCGGTTGTATTGTATCATTCAATAACAAATTAACTATCGTATAAAAAAACGATCAGTACTTTATGACACTATGAAAAAAGAAGATCAATCCGCACAGCCAACTATAAAAACGGTTTGATCAGATCTGCGAAAGACACACCACACTGCGAAAGAGAAAAAATTTACAAGGTCCGTCATTGACCACCTGCTACTATTCATTAGTAGTAAAATAAAAAGCCACCATGGGTAATGACCATCGTGGCTATATAAAGGTCAATGATAGCATCCCGACTGAGGAACATTATACTTTAACCTAAACAGTACAAATGTATGGAAGTTTTAATTCAACGCCGGTCGCCCTGAGGAAAACGTAAATTTAAATCGGTGAGCAACATGAAACTAATTGTTGTTGTATGTGTACTAGCTTGTTTACAACCAGCTATGAAACTGCATGCGCAAACCATTACGCTGGCTGCGCGGAATACAGCACTGGCATCTGTGTTTAAAGACATCAGGAAACAAACAGGCTATGATTTTATTTATGATGAAGCCTTACTGGAGAAGGCGCATAACATAACAATCACGTTGAAAAATGCATCACTGACAGATGCATTGAATGCCTGCTTTGCCGATCAGCCTATTGATTATGAGATCACGGGTACAACGATCACGATCAAACTAAGAGATCCCATCATTAGTAATACAGGTTATCAATCCGCTGTTATTACATTAACAGGTAAAGTAACCGGGCCGGATGGCCTTCCCTTATCCGGCGCTTCTATAAGAATCAAAGGAACGTCCCGTGGCACCAACACCAATGATAATGGTGAATTTGTAATCAAAGAAGTAGAAGCGACTACCACACTTGAAGTATCTTATATCGGTCACATACCACAAATCATCAAAATAACTCACCAGACACAAGTGAGTGTTTGCCTGAAACCAGAACCACGATCGATGGATGAAGTGATCACAACTGGTTATCGTACCACGACAAGAAAATTAATGCTTGCAACTGTTTCCAAGATCACTGCGAAAGAAATCGACGATCAACCAGTGAATAATGTGCTTGCTGCTATGCAGGGAAGAATACCGGGGATGCTGATCACCCAATCCAGTGGTGTACCGGGCAGCGGCTATGTAGTACAGATACGCGGTCAACATTCTATTGGTATATCACCGGGTAAACTTCCTGACAATAGTCCCTTGTATATTGTTGATGGTGTTCCTTTTCTTACCAGTTCTGAAACTTTATCACAACTACAGGGATCTTCATTTACTCCGGGCACACCATTCAGTACGCTTAATCCTGCGGATATAGAAAGTGTGGAAGTATTAAGAGATGCAAATTCCACTTCCATTTATGGATCGATGGGTGCAAATGGAGTAGTAGTTATTACAACAAAGAAACCTGTGGCTGGTAAAACGGCTGTTGACATAAATATGTATATGGGTGAAGGAAGGATTACGCGCATGTCTGATTACATGAATACTACTCAGTATCTCGCTATGAGAGAAGAAGCATTATCCAATGATGGAGAAATACCACAAGGGTCCGACCCTTCTCAACCCGGCTATGCTCCTGATATCCGGTCATGGGACACTACACGCTATACAAATTGGAAAAAAGAATTGATCGGCGGGGCCGCACATGTTTCGAATGCTACTATTCGTTTATCAGGCGGATCAGCTCATACACAATTTGCTTTATCTGTTGGTTATAACCGGGAGACAACCGTGTTCCCTGGTGATTTTCATAAATCACTTGCTTCGGTCATAACATCTTTTCATCATAGTTCAGGAAATAATAAGTTCAATATATCCTTTACGTCCGGTTATACCTCTGATAAAAATTATCTGCCTTCAAGGGATCTGACCAGTGCTATTGCTACCGCGCCCAATGCACCAGTGCGTGATGCATCAGGACATTTAGTTTTTCGTGAAAATGATATTCCTTATTTTAATCCGTTTGCCTTTGCCTTGCAACCATACAATGCACTGATGGAGCGGATCAGTGGTAGTGTGAATACGAGCTATAAAATACTTCCTTCGCTGAGTTTTAAAACCACGGCTGGTTATACCATCATCAGTCTTGAAGAAACATGGAAAGTACCGATTGCTTCACAGGATCCAGCTAACCTCCCATCCCCGACCGGTGCAGCTAATTTTGGAAATGCGAAAGACAGGCTATGGATCGTAGAACCACAACTTGAGTTTATCACACCGAACCCTGGCAGTAAAAATAAATTTAAAGCATTGCTCGGTAGTACCTTTCGCGAAGAAAAGACGCGGCATGAATTTACGAAAGCATCAGGTTATCTTACTGATGCGAGTCTGAACTCGATGCAGGGAGCTGCTTTGCTTATTGCAAAAAGCGATTTCCAGCAATACCGGGTGAGTTCTGTTTACGCAGTGGCCAATTATAACTATGAAAATAAATACCTGTTTGAAACAACAGGACGGATCGATGGATCATCACGATTCGGACCTGATAAAAGATTGGGAAAATTTGGATCTGTAGCAGCTGGCTGGATATTCTCCAGTGAGAAATTCATGCAACGAACATCAAAGTGGTTGAGTTTTGGAAAGATCCGCACTACTTATGGCACGAGTGGAAATGACCAGATTGGTAACTACCAGTATCTTGATACCTGGATCGATATTAATACCGGTGGTTATCAAATACCGGGATTACGACCATCACGACTTTTTAATGCCGATCTGCAATGGGAACAACAACGGAGCATCGATATCGGTCTTGAACTTGGTTTCTTTCATAACCGCATTATTACAAACACCACATGGAACCGAAGCCGTTCGGGTAATCAATTGCTTGCTTATACCCTACCGACGCAAACAGGATTTCCCAGCATTCTTAAAAATACAGATGCAGTAGTACAGAATCGAAACATAGAAATTGAGATGACTACAAAAAATATTGAAACAAAGTCTTTCAAATGGAGCACATCATTTAATCTTTCGATCCAACGAAATAAATTATTGAAATTTCCCGGTCTTGATTCTACTCCTTATCATATCAATTATTTTATTGGGCAACCATTAAATCTCGCACGGGGTTACCGCACAACAGGCATTGATCCTGCTACCGGTATATACCGCTTACTTGATTCTAGTGGTGCTGTCACGAATGTACTTAATGAAAATGCCGATTTTATACCTGTGGGCACTTATGACCCAAAATTTTTCGGAGGCATGCTGAATAGCATTCAGTACCGTAGCTGGCAATTGGATTTTCTTTTCCAGTTTGTCAAGCAAATGGGAAAACATTCGTTGTATTCCCAGGCGTTAGCACCCGGTTATTATTTTACTAATATTCCGGTTGGTTTTCTAAACCGCTGGCAAAAGCCGGGAGATGTTGCGTTATATGAAAAGTATACACAGAACCCTGGTTCCGATGCTTCCATTGCAGCTACCTATCATGCAAGTTCATCAGCGGCTTATACAGATGCGTCGTTTATACGTTTAAAAAATATATCGCTATCATATAACCTGCCTGATAAATGGATGAACGATGCGGGTTTCAGAAGTTGTCGTGTTTACCTACAGGCACAGAATTTATTAACGATTACTGATTTTAAAGGACCAGACCCGGAGAATTTTACACTGAATCCGCAGGCATTGCCACCGATACGGATGATTGTGTTTGGGGTGCAGGCGGGGTTTTAATACAAGGACACGGATGTTACGGATGAGAGGGATTTACACGGATTTATTTTACTTTAAAAAGAATGAATATGTCGAAAATTAAATTATCTGATTGCTTATTGCCAATTGTCATAATTGGATCATTGGCATTTGCTTCGTGCAAGAAGTTTGCAGACATACCGTCGCCAACGGATCAGTTTGTGAGTGAAATAGTGTTTGAAGATGATGCCACCGCTAAAGAGGCGGTGACAGGTATTTATGCTGATATGATCAACTTCAGCAACACGCAGTTTTCTTCGAGTGGTATCAGTTTGTATACTGATCTGTGTGCAGATAATCTTTCTTATTATACTGCCGGAGCGAGACAACTGGAATTTTTGACTAATAATATCACGTCTGCCAATCATGATTATATTTCACAAAACTTCTGGGATCGTGCCTATAAATATATTTATACCGCCAATCTTTGCATGGAAGGATTGAGTAAACTGAAGACCAATGTCACACCAGCTGTAAAAACAATGCTTATGGGTGAATGTAAATTTATCCGCGCTTTTTGTTTCTTTCAATTGGTGAATCTGTTTGGACCAGTGCCGAAGACTATAGGCACGGATTACCGTGTCAATGAAATGCTTGGCAGAGCTTCCGTCGAAAATATTTATGCCCTTATCAAAGAAGATCTATTGTATGCCCAGGAAATGTTGAGCATGGAGTATCCAAGTGCCGGAAGAGTAAGGCCGAATAAAGCAGCAGCGACTGCCTTTCTTGCAAGAGTCTATCTATATCTTGGCGATTGGGTCAATGCAGAAACAGAAGCATCGAAAGTGATTGAATCAGGAAAATATTCACTGGAAAACGATCTTTCCCGTGTGTTTTTGGATAGTAGTAAGGAAGCGATCTGGCAATTGAGGCCGGTGAGTTCAATCAATAATACATCGGAAGGATTGCTGATCCTTCCCGGTTCAGGTAGTGCACCTCCTACTTATACGATCACAAATGATTTATACGATTCTTTTGAAGCAACTGATCTGAGAAAAAGCAATTGGATAGCCTCACGCATGTTCAACAGTGTGCAAATCAATTATCCGTTTAAGTATAAAATAAAAACCGGTAACCCCGTCAAAGAATATTATATGGTGTTTCGTTTGGCGGAACAATATTTGATCCGTGCAGAAGCGAGAGCGCAACTTGATAAAACGAGTGCTTCATTAGCTGACCTGGATGTGATTCGTTTTCGTGCAGGATTTACTATACCTATGACAGCGGTTGATAAAGCCGATCTGTTACTTAAGATTGAAAAAGAAAGACGGTTAGAATTATTTGCAGAGTGGGGACATCGTTGGTTTGATTTGAAAAGAACACATCGGGTAGATGCAGTAATAGGAACTTATAAATCGACCTGGAAACCGGATTATGCGTTATGGCCGATACCGGTGGCGCAGTTGAGAGCGAATGAGAATTTGGAGCAGAATCCGGGATATTGAATTGTGAGTTGTCAGTTGTGAGTAGTGAGTGGATGCATATACTAATATTTTTTTACGCCGTTGTTGGTGTTTTAATAAAAGTATTTTCTGCTAAGAACTCTTCACCAACAACGGCGTAAAAGTCTTAAAGTAGCTTTTTACTACACAGAGAGCCGCGGAGAAGCACGGAGTTTCACAGAGAATACCTCACCCCACCCCAATAGAGAGGGGAACACCACACTAATTATTAGTTATACTCTGTGGCTCTTTGTGCTTCTCTGCGGCTCTCTGTGTAGTAAAAAACTTCTGTAAAACTCTAACGAGCATAAATAAAAAAACCGGTCCTGCGCCGCTATAGCACAGTGACCGGAGTACCGACTAGAAATGCTGTAAACTAAACTGCGTATTGTAAAAAGGTAAAACGGAAACGCGGGCGTTTGAAACGCATTTGTTTCTTGAGTTTCTTTAGCATGATAGCGGAATCAGTTGCTTTGACCCAGTTTATGCCTTCCTGGATCTGGCCGGCATCTGTCATGTCTTCAAACATGCGCATATTGCTGTCATTGTCAGCCACCCAATCTTCCAGCTCTGTATGTTCATCCGGAGTGAGTGTCTGCCGCAAATAGCCTGAGATTAAATTACCAATGCGCTGGGCTTTGTCAGCATCGGGGTCATTTTCGAAAAGGGATAAGTGTTCCATGAATGTAATGAATAAGGTTAAATGGAATGGTTAGCTACTTACCAGAGAGAGTTTGATTGGATAGGTACTTCTATTAAACCCTTAAAAAGAGCCTTTGGACTACAAAAAAGTGTCAATTTTTTATAAAATATACCACTAAGTGGAATTGCTTATTTATTACTCTCTGCTGATACAATATTTGTTTACTGCTATTAGTAATATTCTGGTAACAGTTTCTTAACCTGATATTACGAGAGGAGTATTAGTTCTTACGCGGATAATACGACGGAGTTGTAGGGTTGTGTCAGTTTTTTTAATATGTTTTCCAATCGCTAATTAGTTCATTAGAAAACTTTATATATTCCAGGCGCTGATCTGGTGACAAGATCTATTGTATCCGTCATGTCAACATAATAAACCTGCTGTTTAATTGCGGAACGTACCCTTTACTTAATGGCACTTCTTTACTTCCCATGTTTATTAAGTCATGGCAGACGTATTTTATATGCTGTACACCGACTATATACGACCGGTGCACGCGACAGAAATAGTTTGCCGGCAACTGTTGTTCTACCTGACCTATCATTCCTTTCATCATTATGGCGTGCGGCGAAGCAGTGGTGAATATTTTTACATATTGATTACTAGCCTCCAATAATATAATGTCGCTATAAAATACTTTTAGCCAATGCCTGTCTACACGTATAAGGAGTGCAGGTAGAATTGTAACCGCTATTTGAATTTTCTGTTCGGGCATATAATAGTATTAATGTGATACTGCAATACTATTATCAGCGGTGAAAAGTCTTACTGTCAGAACTTACAATTCTTCCAATAAATCCAGCTTTATTAATCCTAAACGTATCGCTTCAAGCGTCATGGTGATGCGGCTGCTGACTTCTAATTTTTCAAAAAGAAGAGAACGGTAAAATACAGCGGTCCTGGGCGATATGTTCATTGCTGTTCCGATCTCGCGGGCAGATAATCCCTGGCTGGTGAGTTGTAAGAAAAGAATTTCCTTTTTTGAAAATGCTGTTTTCATCTCCATTCGTTCATACCTGGCCAATGAACTGGCATGAAGATTATAGATGTCTGCATAATATTTTCCTTTGCGGTGAATTTCCAACAGTGCAATTTCCAATTGTGTGGGGTGAATGTCTTTTTTTAAATAGGCACAACAACCTGCCCTGATCATTTGAATGATGATATGAGGAGCTGTAGTGGCAGTCAATGCGATCATTTTTATGGCTGGGTAAGTGGTGGCCACTTGTTTTGCTATCTCGATGCCATTCATGTCTTTCATGTTGACATCGAGGAGTAATATGTCGGGAAGTTCAGGGGCCACTGATAATAACTGCAGCAGTTGTTTTCCACTTGTTGCCAATAGCATGGCGCTAAAATCTTTCTGACTATTTAATAAATTAGCCACGGCATTGGTAAATACGGCATGATCGTCTACGATACCGATTTTTATTTCATTGTTGTTTGCAGATAAATTTTTCATAACCGATTATTTAATAAGTGAATGATTTCTCGCAAAGACGCAAAGGCACTCTTAAACCAGTAAACTCTTAGCGGCGTAGCGCCGTTGCGAGAGTATTTATTTTTTGAATCTTTATTATTTAATAAGTGAATGATTTCTCGCAACGGCGCAAAGACGCAAAGGCACTCTTAAACCAGTAAACTCTTAGCGGCGTAGCGCCGTTGCGAGAGTATCATTTTTTGAATCTTTATTATTTACTAAAGGGAAGGATGCCGTTTATGAACGGCACCCTTTTTATTTCCCATTGGTTTTCATGGATAACAAATTATCAGAGAATGGTCTCGAGTGAAGTGGCATTGCCCGGAAGATCCGTAGCAGTGACCCTGATGTTGGAACCGGTAACCTGCGGATTTGCAACTGTGCAGGTATATAACCAATCAACTTCTCCGGGTTGTACTACAGCGAGACCCTGCTCGAGTACTGCTCCATTCGAGTCACGTATGATCACTTTGACAGCAGTGACCTTGAAATCATCAATTGCGCGGACACCGATGGTATCACCGATGTGACCTGCATAGGTATCTGTTGTGACCGCTTTTATTTCCGGCGCTTTGATAAAATCTGAGACGGCGAGTACATAGCAACTTCTGCGACCTTTTGCCTTTTCCTTATACACCGCATTCTTAACAGGATTCGCGATTACTCCCTTCGCATAATAAGTTGCGTCGAGAAATTTTGAGCGATGGTCCTGTTGCGGAATAGTACCAGCTGTGAGCCTTTTGCCGGGACGACGAAAAGCTTCTGTCTGCCCATCCATTTTTCGAAAAGAGATCATTTTACCGAGCCGACCCCTTAGCCCTAATGTCATATCATTTTGTTCTGACCTTGCCATATAAATAAGTTTTAAAAATTAAAAATTGATTTTGAACCTTGTTGATCTGCTGAAGGAAAGTAACCGTGGCGCTCCTCACGGTTGACTAAGCGCGCCCTTCAACGTGATCAACAGGTGCAATATAGATTCACAACAAAGCGATCTGTGGCAATAGTGTGTGGGAACAAATCAACAAGTGTGTGAATGCCGTGATCTGGTGTGTGAATTTGTATTGCGTATCATATTATTAGCAAGTAAAAATTCAAAAGTAAAAATTCAAAAAAGCAGGCTGATGTTTTGAATCCGATAGCTATCGGATTTGAATTTGTAAAAATGAGGCTACCAGGGTTGGTAACCTCCACGCTTTCCTGACATACTCCTTTTGCTTACTTGTCATTCAACTTATTTATATGGTACAAGGTGAATAGACTG
>JBDTPD010000033.1:0-14473 GCA_039932855.1 Chitinophagaceae bacterium
TTTTTTGTCGGATGACCAACCGTTAGCGGTAATAATGTACATTACTTATGGAGGATGGGGAATGTTCTCTACTGCTGACTAAGTGTTTACTTAGTCGCAAAATTCCCTTATATGAAATAGATGAAACAGTTGGGGCTACATTCCGGGTAATTTTATGCCCGCGCCTTTCAGGTCATTGATGATCTTTTCATTTATTGTCATCATCAGATCATAAAAGCCATGCGCATTCACCCAGAGGTTAAGCGTAATCGTAAATTTATCTGCTTCCATTTTAGATACACCGATCCGTGCTGCCGGGTCAGGTAAAATATCTTTCGCAGAGTTTACTGAATCGTAAAGTATTTTCTTTAAATTATTAATGTCTTGTCCATAGTCAAACTTCATATCAATATCCAATCTTCTTTTGCCTTCGCGACTAAGATTGATGACTACATTATTTGATAGTTGTCCATTAGGAATGATGATCGTCTTATTATCAAAGGTGAGAACGGTTGTATAAAATAATTGTATCGATGTTACTGTTCCTTCCTGGCCTTGTGTACTGATATTATCTCCTACACGATAAGGCTTCAATACGAGAATTAAAATGCCACTGACGAAGTTCTGAAGTGTTCCTGATAAGGCTAACCCTGCAGCCACACTCAAACCTGCTACAATGGCTGCGAAAAAAGTAAGTTGAATGCCGGCTACCTGCATCACCAGCAGCACGAGTAGTATCTGTAGCGTCAGCGCAACAAGATTTTGTAAAAAATACCGGAGTGATGGATTGAAATTACGCCCCTTGAATTTACTCTTGAGAAAACGATTTAACATTCTGATCAGCCACATGCCGATGAATAGCACGAGTATCGCCGCTAAAATGCGTGGCCCATAACTTAATATCCAATCATATGCTTTGTTGTAAAAGGTATTCCAGTTCCATTTCATGCTACTGGTAATATACAAAATGATGCCGAAGTCATTAGAAGGATGGCGGATGACAGATGACTGTCTTTATTATTATTTTATTACAAATCGGAATAGTGGAATTAAGGTCCGCCATCGGTAATCTATCATCCGTCATCTTCCAACACATCGTCTTCCAAAAAATAAAAGCCCACCATAATAGATGAGCTTTTTTAACTTTTTAATTTTGACTTTTGACTTCTCTTATGCCTCCGCTTCCATATAACTTTCTATCGGCTCGCAGGTGCAGATAAGATTTCTGTCGCCATAAGTATTATTAACTCTTGCAACAGAAGGCCAGAATTTATTCAACGTTACATAATACAATGGAAAAGCTGCTTGTTCACGTGAATAAGCATGTTCCCAGTTTGATGTAACCACTGCCGCTTGTGTATGCGGTGCATATTTTAATGGGTTATCTTTTTTATCAGCCTTACCTTCTTCCACAGCTCTTATTTCTTCACGGATGCTTAATAAGGCATCACAGAAACGATCAAGTTCTCCTTTGTCTTCACTTTCTGTTGGTTCGATCATGATGGTACCGGGAACAGGGAAGCTCATTGTAGGAGCGTGGAAACCATAATCGATCAATCGTTTTGCTACATCTTCTGCTTCAATATCAGCTGATTTTTTAAATGGACGGAGATCAACGATGAATTCGTGTGCACACTGGCCATTATGGTTAGTATATAAAATATCGTATTGACCATCAAGTCTTGCACGCATATAGTTTGCATTCAGGATCGCATACTCGGTAGCTGCCTTTACGCCTTCATTACCCAGCATTCTTATATAACCATAGCTAATAAGAAGAATGCTCGCACTTCCATAAGGTGCCGCACTCACAGCACCATGAGGACTGCCAACTGCCAACTGCCCACTGCCAACTGATGTATGTCCTGGTAAATATTTCGCTAAATGTTTCTTCACGCAGATAGGTCCCATGCCAGGGCCACCGCCACCGTGAGGAATAGCAAATGTTTTATGAAGATTCAGGTGACAAACATCTGCGCCAATTAATCCTGGTGCAGTCAATCCTACCTGTGCATTCATATTTGCGCCATCCATATATACCTGTCCACCATACTGATGAATGATCGCAGTAATTTCTTTTACTGTTTCTTCATATACACCATACGTGCTTGGGTAAGTGATCATGATACCTGAAAGATTAGCGGCATGTTGCGCAGCTTTTGCTTTCAGATCTTCTACATCGATATAACCATTCTCCAAAGCTTTTACAACGACTACTTTCATTCCCGCCATCACTGCGGAAGCAGGATTGGTTCCGTGTGCAGAGATAGGGATCAGCATCACATTGCGATGATGATCGCCATTTGCTTCGTGATATGCTTTGATCGTTAACAGACCGGCATATTCTCCCTGCGCACCACTATTAGGTTGCAGGCTGCATGCATCGAATGCCGTGATCTTGCATAAATAATCAGAGAGCTGATCAATGATATATTGGTAACCCGCCGTTTGATCGATTGGTGCAAATGGATGGATCTTGCTCCAATGCATCCAGCTCAATGGGATCATTTCAGAAGCTGCATTCAGTTTCATCGTACAGCTACCTAATGAGATCATGGATGTATTGAGTGAAAGGTCTTTATTCTCCAATGATTTTATATAACGCATCATCTGGCTCTCGCTTCGGTGAATATTGAAAACAGGATGCGTAAGGAATGGAGATGTTCTTGTCAGTGATGATGGTATATGATGTAATTCCTCATCGTGTGCAATGCTGAATGAAACAGGATCTTTATCATTCTCAAAACAATTGATCAGATCAAAAAGATCACCCGGCGAAGTCGTTTCATCCAACGAAATACCGATTTGCTGATTGTCGATATAACGAAGATTGATCTGCTGGCGTTCTGCTTTTGCTTTGATCGCTGCAATATCTTTTGTTTTGACAACAATTGTATCGAAGAAATTATCAGATACTAAATCAAAACCTCTTTCTTCCAATGCTTCTGCTACTGTTTGAGTTAATAGCGCTACACGTTTTGCTATTTGTTTCAATCCTTCTGGTCCATGAAATACAGCGTACATTGCTGCCATGTTTGCCAGTAGGGCTTGTGCAGTGCAAATATTTGAAGTTGCTTTTTCTCTTTTGATATGTTGTTCCCGTGTTTGCAATGCCATACGCAATGCTCTGTTGTTGCGGGCATCGATACTAACACCGATGATACGGCCGGGAATACTTCTTTTGAAATCATCTTTTGCTGCAAAGAAAGCAGCGTGTGGTCCACCGTAACCAAGTGGTACACCAAATCGTTGCGCACAACCAATCGCACAATCAGCACCCAATTCACCGGGAGGTGTCAATAGTGTCAGTGCTAACAGATCAGTTGCCATTACCACATATCCGCCTGCTGCATGAACAGTGCTGATGAAATCACGGTAATCATTGATGCTACCTTTATCTGAAGGGTATTGAACAATCGCTCCGAAGTAAGTGGAATCGATGGAGGCAGTTTTATAATCGCCATATACTACTTCGATGCCAACAGGTACCGCTCTTGTTACAAGAACATCTTTGGTTTGTGGGAACACATCATTATCAACAAAAAACTTAGGACGTTCGATATGATCCTGTTTGTTCAGTGTATTGAAGAACATGGTCATTGCTTCTGCCGCAGCAGTGGCTTCATCAAGCAAAGACGCGTTACTGATAGGAAGTGCAGTAAGATCACTCACCATGGTTTGGAAATTCAGCAGGCTCTCGAGACGACCCTGTGAAATTTCTGCCTGGTAAGGAGTATACTGGGTATACCAACCTGGATTTTCAAAAACGTTCCGCAGGATCACTGACGGAATGATGGTATCATAATAACCCTGGCCGATATAATTTTTATACGTCTTATTCAGGAGCGAAATGTCCTTCATATGCTGCAGGTACTCATGCTCACTCATAGCTGCCGGAATCTGCAGGTCATGGTCCATACGGATACCCGCAGGTACGGTCTGGTTCACGAGTTCAGTAACTGACGATACGCCGATTGTTTTCAGCATTGCTTTGGTATCGTGATCATTGGGCCCGATATGACGTGGAATAAATTCGTTGGATTGTTGCTCAAAAAGATTCATAAACTCTCCTCATCTCCCGCTTGGGGGAGCAATGTTTTAGAATGATTGTGACTGATTTTTTACGCCTAAGAAGGGGGTAAAGCCGTGCAAAGTTACGGGCTGGAAGGGAGAAAAAAAGCTTGTTTGAGATCAAGTCAATAAGACGGGGATAAAAAATATCGAACACGGAACAAGGAATGTCGAATCACGAAGTACCCCCAACCCCTAAAGGGGAGTAGGAAGAACGTTCAATGATGAATCTATTCACTTCATCATTCGATATTCCTTGTTCCGTGTTCAATATTCTTTTCTTGCTTTCTCATCTCGTCGGAGGTTAGCCGGCTCCCATCATGACTCCAACCTGGTGGTCCGAACAGGTACATCCATTTTTGTTTAGCCGAAAGGCCTTTTTTTCGCAGATCTTTCCACATACTGGTCCATTCGTGAAAGACGATGGTCACCGCCGTTTCTTTTTCCAGCGGCTTGGTCAGGCCGTAACGGATCGGCTGGTATTTTTCTTCCGGTAATTCAGGTTGAAAAGTGCCAAAGAGTTTGTCCCAGATAATAAGGAACATGCCCATGTTCTTATCCAGGTATTTAGGGTTTGACCCGTGATGTACGCGGTGGTGAGAAGGGGTGACGAGAATGTGTTCCAGCCAGCCCATTTTTTTAATTTTTTCAGTATGCACCAGGATGCCCCAGATCTGGGTCAGCGAATACATGAAAGCGATATCCAGTGGTCTGAATCCGCATAAAGCGATCGGAATGAAATAAACAAAGCGGTATAAAGGTTCCATTACCGACGAACGGAAGCCAACAGTCAGATTGAATTTGGAAGAAGAGTGATGGGTAACATGTGTGGCCCAGAACAATCTTACCTCGTGATCTACCCGATGCAGCCAGTAGTACATAAAGTCTTCGAAGATGATAAGTAAGGGCCAGTAGATCCATGGTTGTGTAATAGGTCCTGCTATCCGATGATTATAAAAGAAAGTGAAGACGAGACCGATATAAAATGCGCGGAGCAAAAGATCGATGCCCATGTTAAGAAGCATCAGGTAAATATTCTGTGCTGTATCCTTTATTGAATAGCTGGATTGTTGTTTCAGGTTGCTAAGCAATATCTCGAACCCGATCACAATAATGTAAAGCGGGGTAGAGGCGAGGTATAGCAGTTGTTCACGGTAGGAGTTCATGCGGTGTAAAATTAGTGTAATAGAATGAAGAATGGTTAATGCAGAAGGAGGAATGGAATATCGAACACGGAACACGGAATATCCAATGATGAAGTGCCCCCATCCCCTAAAGGGGAGCAAGAAAGAATGATTGAATGAAGAATTGTATTCACTTCGTGATTCGAAATTCCGTGTTCCGTGTTCGATATTCCATTCCTACTTCGATATTCTCCGTTCTTGTTCATTAATCACCTTACTTTGCATTAATGAATATCAAAGACATTCTTATCAATTGGGAAAAGAAATCAGGTGAGCGGCAAAAGATCTATAAACAGTACCTCCAAAAAGCCGAGAAGAACCGCGTGCTGAAACAACTGCCCGATCTGCATGAAGAAGCATTTGAAAAAATCGATTGCCTGAAATGCGCTAATTGCTGTAAGAATTATTCTCCACGATTTAAAACACCGGATGTAAAACGGATCAGCAAGTATTTAAAACTTCGCGAGAGTGAGTTTATTGAAAAATACCTGAAAGTGGATGATGAAGGAGATTATGTAGTAAATAGTTTGCCTTGCCCTTTTTTAGGAAGTGATAATTATTGCAGCATCTATGATCAACGACCTTCAGATTGTCATCGCTTTCCTTATACAGATGAAGATGTTTTTATTAAACGTCAGGTATTAACGTTGAAGAATACCAGCTTTTGTCCGATTACTTACTTTGTGATTGAAAAGTTGATTGACGCAGATAAGAAAAATGAGAAATGAGAATGTAATTAAGAATTATGAGTTATGAATCGTTGCCGACCATTCATAATTCATAACTCATAATTCTTAATACTGTTTCATTTTACAGTCAACTCATCATACGCTGCACCAAGCGGTCGTTGTATGCCATCGCCTTTCCACTCGGGTGAGCCAGGAATTTCTGTTGCTTTTAATATTTCTTCTTTGGTCTTACCGGCTTTGATACCATCTTCTACTAATTTCAATGTATTGCCGATATAATCCCTGAAGGCTGATACATCATCTCGTTTTCCTGTTACCTCATATCCATCACCGGCATGTCCGAATACATAAACGGTTTTCTTGTCAAATTTCTTAAGCCCTTTGTCCAATACTTCTACCCAGCTTTTCATACTTGCTCCGGCACCACGATCAACAAATGGATGGCGACGATTAAATACCAGGTCACCAGTATGTACAATATTAGCATGCTTGAATTGAACAAAGCTATCGCCATTTGTATGACCAGCACCATAATACGTCATACAGATTTCTTCTTTTCCAAATGACTGGCACCATACATCAGTATACGTTTGATCGGGATATAATTGTTTGTCCTCTGATTTTTGTGCCCTTGCAGCATTCTCCTGGTTTGTTTTTGAATTGGCATGGGCAAGAACATGTTCCACTATTCCCTTAAAAGAAATATTTCCCGCCGTATGATCTCCGTGGTGATGTGTATTGATCAATAGCTTGAATGGATTCTCTGTTTTCTTTTTCAATTCATCGATCAGGTGCTTCGATTGCTCAGGAAATTCTGCATCTACAACAACGATGCTATCTTTTGCTAATAAGAAAGCGATCGTTCCTCCTTTCTCAGTGAAAATACCGATGGTATCTGTCAGCATGGTTATTTTCCACGGTTGCTGAAAGGATGCATTCATTATCTTCTTTTGTGTCAGCGTCAATGCCGCTATAGCAAAAGCGGATTGCTGGAGAAAATTTCTGCGGTGCATGGTGATAGGTTTTACTAAAGGTAAGAAATGGATGAATGTTATCTGAACCGGGATTTATGAGATTAATGGGATTTTGAGGAAATGCAAGAACACGGATGACACGGATAAGAAAGATTTACACGGATTTATTCTTTAATATAAAATATCCGTGAGGATCCTTACAATCTGTGTCATCCGTGTTCTTGCATTTCCTCAAAATCCTTTAATCCTCCCAAATCCCCGTTCAGACAAGAATCAGTATTCAAACTTCCTCAACCTCGGCGCCTTCAACCATGTAATAACTACCACGATCAGTGTCATACTGCCACCGAAGATAACCGCCGGAGCTGCACCCATGATACGCGAAGTAAAACCGCTTTCAAACATGCCAAGTTCATTGGAGGAGTTGATGAACATTGAATTGACCGATGAGACACGACCGCGCATTTCATCAGGTGTAGTTAATTGGAGAATGGTGCCGCGAACGAGCACACTGATACCATCAAGCATGCCGGCGAATAGTAAAGCAATAAATGATATCCAATAGATCTGGGATACGCCAAAGAGAATAATGAGGGCGCCAAAACCTGCTACGGCAAACATCAATTTATGTCCCTGCTTTTGTTTCATCGGGAAAAATGTGAGCGTGATGATCATGATCACCGAACCAATATCGATAGCGGCGTTGAGCCAGCCAAAACCAATTGGTCCAACTTTTAATATTTTATCGGCAAACTCGGGAATCAATGCCTGCGCACCGCCAAAGAGTACGGCAAACAGATCGAGTGAAATAGCACCGAGCAAAATTTTATTCTTAAAAACATATACCAACCCTTCTTTTACACTTTCCCATGTGCCACGACCTGCAGCGGCTTTTAATAAAGCTGGCTTTGGTTTGACACCAGATAATAAAAAGATGGAAATGATCACGTATCCGAGAATTATACAAAGCGTGGTGTTGACACCAAACCAGGCAATAAAGAATCCGGCTGTGGCGTGACCAAGAATGGATGCGATCAACCAGCTTGATGAACTGATATTAGCCGCAAAAGGAAGCATGTTTCTTGGTACCAGCTGCGCAATGATCGCATGCGTGGTAGGACCAGTGAATGCACGAAGTAAACCCGTTAAGAAAATAATGAAATAAAAAAGCCACTCAAGATGTTTGACAGATAGGCGGCTACTGACCGCTGCGGAAGTAATGACTACAAGTCCCACTACACAAATAGCATATCCGATCACACCTCTTAATAATAATGTTCTTTTATCTGATTTGTCAATCACGTGACCAGCATATAAGGCAAGAGAAAAAACAGGAAGAAATTCGGCGAGTCCGACCATGCCGATCGCAAAGGAACTTTTGGTAAGCTGAAAAAGTTTATACCCTACTACCGTCGCTACCATTCGCAGTGCCATGATATAGATAATGCGAAATGAAATGTATTGTCTGAATTCTTTTTCCTTGAGTGGGGCTAATGACTCAAGTCTTGAAACTGATCCTGCCATAAGTAGTTGCTAGATTGCAAAGATAGGCTGCTGTTAAGTACGAAGTACGAAATACAAAATACGAATCTCCCAACGGCAGAAGATGGTTCAATGTTCAGACGCCCGTACTTCGTATTTCTTATTTCGTACTTATGGTAAGCTCAGATAATGCGGCCCTTCAGTATAATCATGTTCCAGTGCCTCAATAATCGTCTGCAGATGTTTTTCATTATTGAGAAAATCAGCATTCGATACATCAATGAACAATGTTCTGATATTGTGCTGCTTGATATAGTTGGTATATGTTTCCTGGATGCTGAACAGGTATGCATCCGGAATTTTTTGCTCGTAAGAGCGATTTCTCTTTTTAATGTTTGCCTGCAATTTATTTATAGGAGAATGAAGATAGATCAGCAGATCAGGCTGCACCACTTGCTGCAGAATGATCTCAAACAAGCGCTGGTACAAGCGGAACTCGTCATCTGGCAGGTTCACCTTTGCAAATAACAGACACTTGGTAAAAAGATAATCTGAGATGGTCAGCGTCTGGAACATATCCTTTTGCTGCAACAGTTCTTTCAGCTGTTTGAAACGCTCGGCCATAAAGAAGAGTTCCAGCGGAAATGCATACTGTCCGGGGTTCTCATAAAATTTTGGCAGGAATGGGTTATCGGCAAATTGCTCCAGGATCAGCCGGGCATTATAATGTTTGGATAACAGGTGTGCCAGCGTAGTCTTCCCGGCCCCGATATTTCCCTCTATGGTGATGAATTGATAGTTCATGTTCAGGAGCGCAAAATAAGAGAATGATGGTGAATTATGAATTAAGAATTATGAATGTTTAATGATTCAGGATGAAGCTTCAGTTTACAGTTGTTTTTTGACACAGAGAACCACAAAGAAGCTCAGAGTACCGCAGAGTTTTGATCGATCATACTTTTTGATATTCCCTGTGAAACGCTGAGCTTCTTTGTGGCTCTCTGCGTCAAATTCTTTTATCAGCTACAAGATCTTCTGAACGGTTGAGGTATCAGAACACTCTTCCAACAATTGCTGAATAGTCTTATTAAAGACCGGGTGAATGATTGAAGAAGCAATTTCTGCTAAAGGCGCCAGTGCAAACCGACGGTTTTGTAGTTCGGGATGGGGAATAGTGAGAGAGGGTTCTTTAATGATACGGTCAGCGTACAATAATATATCAATATCGAGTGTGCGCGGTCCATATTTTTCTTCACGAATGCGACCATTCTTCTTTTCGATCGTTAATAATTTTTTTAACAGCGTCCGCGGATCATGTTTGGTCTCTATAATGAGCGCCTGGTTGAGAAAAGCCGACTGATCCGTTTTACCCCAGGCCGCTGTTTTATACAATGAAGAAGCCGCCAGTATATGACCACATTCTTTGGCTATAGCTTCGCGGGCACGGCCAAGATTGATCTCCGGATCGCCCATATTACCACCTGTCAGTAAATACGCTTTGTTCATAATGTGTAGCTGCCAACGCTGAATGAAATATGTCTATTTTTGACGTTCATCAAAGGTCCGTATTATGCGTAGTTTTTTTAAAATATTCTTTGCTTCCCTGCTTTCACTGATCGTTTTTGCATTGATCATGTTATTCGTAATGGTCGGTTATATTGGTGGCAAATCAATCATAAAGGTACAGGCCAATTCGGTATTGGTGATCGATCTTGGTCAGCATTATGCCGAACAATTGAAAGATAATCCTCTTTCTATTGTTTCCAGTAGCGAATCAGATATACCCGGTCTGTACGATGTGATCAGGTTATTACGGAAAGCAAAGACAGATAAGAATATTGCGGGCGTTTATCTCATTGCTAATAGTAACCCCAATGGTTTTGCATCGAGCGATGAGATCAGAACTGCGCTAATTGATTTTAAAACAAGCGGAAAATTTGTGATCGCACATGGAGATGTGATCTCACAAAAAGCATATAGCGTTGCAAACATTGCTGACTCTATCTACGCCAGTCCGCAGGGTTACCTGGAATGGACAGGCTTTAGTGTGACTTACGCATTCTTAAAAGGCACATTGGAAAAACTCGAGATCCAGCCACAAATTTTCTATGCCGGTAAATTCAAAAGTGCGACCGAACCATTACGTGCAGAAAAAATGACTCCCGAGAATCAGTTGCAGACATCTGTTTGGTTAAATGATATCTACGATCATTTCCTGATGGAAACAGCGACTGCAAGAAAAACAGATACTGCTACACTTCACCAACTGGCTAATGATGGCGCTATTCAAACAGCTGCTGATGCAGTGAAATATAAATTGCTGGATGCATTGAAATATGATGATGAAGTCAAAGACGGATTTAAAAGACGTTTGCACATTGATAAATATGAAAAAATAAATTTTATCACCATCAATACTTATCTCGAAGCAAATAAGTACGAATCAAAGAGTGGTGAAAAGATCGCGTTGATCTTTGCCGAAGGCGATATCGTAGATGGAAAAAGTGACCAGGGTTCTATTGGTTCTGACACATACCGCAACCTGATCCGTAAAGCGCGGTTAGATAAATCAATCAAAGCAATTGTATTTCGTGTCAACTCCGGAGGCGGTAGTTCATTGGCCAGTGAAAACATCTGGCGCGAACTGGAACTGGCAAAGAAAGAAAAACCAGTGGTGGTAAGTTTTGGTGATGTGGCAGCTTCCGGAGGTTATTATATTTCCTGCGGGGCAGATAGCATTTTTGCAGAGCCGCTTACTATTACCGGTTCTATTGGTGTATTCGGTATTATTCCCAACATGGAAAATTTCTTTAAGAATAAACTCGG
The DNA here is from genome assembly GCA_039932855.1 of Chitinophagaceae bacterium. Taxonomy (GTDB): domain Bacteria; phylum Bacteroidota; class Bacteroidia; order Chitinophagales; family Chitinophagaceae; genus JAJKIP01. The sequence goes on from JBDTPD010000033.1 coordinate 11,206, forward strand.
TGTCACTTTCGATGGCGTAAAGACTGCTACCTATGGTGATCTCGGAAATATTTCGCGACCACTGAACGATAATGAAAAGAAAATGGTACAGGCAAGTATTGAAGTGATCTATACGCAATTCAAACAACGTGTAGCGGATGGACGGAAAAAGGATACTGCCTATGTTGATAGCATCGCACAGGGTCGTGTATGGACGGGCATCCGCGCAAAAGATATTGGTTTAATAGATAGGTTTGGTGGCATCGATGATGCAATAAAAGCAGCAGCTACATTAGCGAAGCTTACCGAATACCAGGTGCGTGAGTTCCCTGAACCCGAAGGTTTTTTTGCAAAATGGTTCGGCAAATCCGAGCCAGCTATTGTCAATCAGAAAATAGAAGCAGAGATGGGAACAGAGAACTACCAGATCTACCAGGAAGTAAAACGAATTAAGGAAATGTCTGGAGGAGCGCAGGTGAGGCTGCCATTTAAGTTTTTCATTCATTAAGCAAGCTGTTAGCTATTAGCCATTAGCTTTTAGACTCAAACTAGAAACTGCTTCCGTGTAAGAGATAATTTTGGTGAAAAATAATCAATATTCAACAATCAATATTCAATTTTCAAGTCGGGGTCACACTACACAGACTTGAATATTGATTGTTGAATATTGATTATTGAATATTTCTACCATTTGTGCTATAATGGCTAATAGCTAAAAGCTAATAGCTAAGAGCTTTTCTCCTACCTTCGCTCCACAACTTTTTAAATGGGAAAACCATACAGCCAGTCAAAGGCGCTTTGGGCAATTACACGAGCCAGTTTCAAAGCCATTTTTGCTCAACCGACGAATATTGTTTTCGGATTATTATTTCCCATTATTTTCATTTTGATCTTTGGTGCGTTTGAAAATGGAGGTGGTAGTCGCTATTCCGTTGCACTGAGCCCGGATAGTGATACATCGGGTCAGTTTTATGCGCAATTGAAGAAAAATCCGCAGATCAGGATCGTAAAGGCAGATACAGCTACTATCAGCAAACAATTAGTAACAGGTGACCTGGTAGCCATTCTTTCTATTCATCAACAAACGGATTCATCGCATGGATCGCATTACAATGTAGGAATCAAAACTTCTTCCGCCAGTGGTAATAACATCGGCGGGCTTACTCAGGCGCTTGATTATTTCCGGTTAAAATATGAGGAGCAACTGGTAGGCGACCGTGAAAAATTTATCACGATTGAAAAGCCTGTAACGATAGCAGGGAAGAAACGAAGACAGATTGATTTTATCTTACCCGGGCAATTAGGCTTCTCTATTTTATTCTCTACTTTGTTTGGTATAGCGTTTACTTTTTTTACATTAAGGGAACAATTAGTATTAAAAAGATTTTATGCTTCACCGGTCAGGAAACTGAATATTCTTATTGGTATTGGTGTCAGCCGTTTGTTTTTTCAATTGATGAACGTAGTAGTACTGATCGTCTTTGGTCATTTCTTTCTTCATTTCACGCTGGTACATGGAGCGCTCACGTTTATCGAATTAATTCTTCTATCTATCATCATGCTATTCTTGCTGATGGGAGTGGGATTGATCTTTAGTAATATTGTTAAGACGGATGCGATCATTCCTTTACTGATCAATGTATTTGCGTTTCCGCAGATGTTATTGTCAGGTACTTTCTTTTCTGTTACCGTTTTCCCTAAATGGCTACAGGAAATTTGTTACTGGTTGCCATTGACACAATTCAATAACGGCACACGTAAAATATCTTTTGAAGGATTACATCTTTTCGATCTATGGAGAGAAATAGGAATACTCGGAGGTTGGATCGTTATTATCTACATTATTTTATTAAAGGTTATCCGCTGGGAGTGATCAGTGGTTGACAAATTATTGATATGCGCATTCTCAGGTTAATTATCATCAGTTTTATTTTATTTTTTTTACTCGGCACCGCTTTTTCGCTGATGATCCCATCGCATGTGCGTATTTCCAAGGCCATCAATATTAAAGGGAATAAGGATACCATTATGGCTGCCATTAAGGATCCCGCACGCTGGAAAGAATGGTACCCGGGGCAGGATTCAACACAACTGTTGTATGTAGATGGTCAAGTGAAAGGTATTGTTATGAAAAAGGCAGACTCTACCGAACTGGCGCATATTATCATTACCAAATCTTCGGCTGATGAAGTAAATGCTGAATTTGAAGGGAAGAAACAACGCCCGGTACAAAATGTCTGGCGAACGATAAATTACGCCTCGAGTGACTCCGTTACGCTGCAATGGTATATGGAATTTCACCTGCACTGGTATCCCTGGGAAAAATTTGCCAGCCTGATGCTGGAAAGTTCATATGCCCCTATCATGGAAAAAGGATTGCATAATATAAAAAGGAACGTGGAAAATTAATTGGACAAGCGGTTCAGTTAATCTCCCCGCTTCTGTTTAATTTTATTTACACTAAAAACAAAACCCAGATGAAACACCTGTTAATTGCCTTAGTTGCCATTGTAACTTTTTCTGCCTGTGGTCAGGCACAGACGCGTAAAAGTCCACACGATACTGTTAGCACAGCTAATGTATCGGTTACTTATGGCCGTCCTTATAAAAAAGGTCGCGATATCTTCGGTTCACTCGAAAAATATGGCGTCGTTTATCGTGTTGGCGCTGATGAAGCGACTACTATCACTTTCGCTAAAGACGGAAAGTTTGGCGGCAAAGAAATAAAAGCCGGAACCTATACCTTGTTTGCCATTCCAAATGAAAATGAATGGACGATCATTCTGAATTCACAACTAAAACAATGGGGTGCATTCAGCTATGAAAAGAATAAAGACAAAGATGTATTGCAGGTAACTGTACCGGTACATAAGCTGGATGCAGCGGTTGAACAACTAACGATCAGTTTTCCCGGAAAAGTATTACGCATAGCGTGGGACAAGACGCAGGTGGATGTTCCGCTGGCGTTTTAAGTAATACGTTATACGTTTAAAGGTTTAAGACGTTTAAGGGTTTAAAGGTTAGTTTCTTCTCTATCAGAGCATGCTAACCCTTAAACCCTTAAACGTCTTAAACCTTTAAACCCTTCCGCCGTGCAACGATCACACCCGATCCGTTGTCAGACTTATATCTGATGGATGAACAAAAATTGGTAAAGGATTGCCTCAAAGGAAAGTTGATGGCGCAGCGGGAGCTGTATGAGCGTTATGCAGAAAAAATGCTTGGGATCTGCTATCGCTATACCCGTTCTATGCGTGATGCCGAAGATGTGTTGCAGGAAGGATTTATT
>JBDTPD010000034.1:0-14344 GCA_039932855.1 Chitinophagaceae bacterium
GGTCCCTATTGAACTACTACGATTACCACCAAGTGGTATATATAAATAATCACGCAACCAGGAAGAAAGTGAAATATGCCAGCGTCGCCAGAATTCTGTGATGCTCTTACTTTGATAAGGAGATAAGAAATTGACTGGAATGTTAAAGCCTAACCATTTGGCAATACCTATCGTCACATCACTGTATCCACTGAAATCACAATAGATCACGACAGCAAAGGCATAAATGGCAAAGAGATTTTCTAACCCGGTATAACGACCCGGATCATCAAAGATGTATTTGACAAAGTTCACCGTGATGTAATCGGAGATCACCAATTTTTTAAACAACCCCGATATGATCAGGTAAAATCCTTTCGCAAAGTCAGTATCAGTAATTACATATGGCTTATTGATCTGCGGTACAAAATCATGCGCCCGCACAATGGGACCCATCACCAGCTTTGGAAAAAAAGAAAGGAACAATAAGTAATCAGTGAATTTTTTCGCCGGCTCAAAATGTCCACGATAAACATCGATCGTATAACTGAGATTCTCAAATGTATAGAATGAAATTCCTACCGGCAGCAATATATTCAATGGATTAAATCCTGTATGCAGAAAGTCATTGCTGAGAGAAATAAAGAAGTTGGTGTATTTGAAAAACACCAGCATCCCAAGATTGAAAACAATACTAAGAATGAGCAGGAATTTTTTTGCCGCTTTATTTTTTTGCCGGAAAATAGCATTGGATAGAAAAAAATCAACAATAGCGGATAGCACCACCAATCCCACAAAGTATCCGCTGGCCTTATAAAAAAAGTAAAGAGAGAAAAAACAAAAAATATACCGTCGCCAGGCAAAATTATTCCTGAATGAATAGTACAGGCAGATAAACACAGCAAAAAACAAAACAAAAAAACCATTGTTGAACAACAACGGATTATTCTTGTCGTAAAGAAATTGTTTTAAGAAAGCGTGTAAATCGAATGATGGCATAATTTCTATTCTCAGGAAGCCGGATAAAATTATGAGTTATGAATTAAGAATTATGAATTGGAAAACTGCTTTCCAATTCATAATTCTTAATTCATAACTCATAATTTATTTAACCGATTGCTCATATTTTTTATAATCATTAATAATGGCCGCATAAAAATAATTGGCAAGTAATTCAGCTCCTCTCGGATTTGGGTGCACATAATCTTTACGCGCTTTGGTCGGTTTTGTTTCTGCCCAGTCCACAATACTATTAGGGCCACCCATCGTTGCAAACTGGTTATAAAAACTACTATTCGTTTCATAAGCCAATAGCGCCTGTATCTTGATCAGTGAATCAATACCAATCGCTGATTTGTATTCTCCATTGTACCTGAATGCGCGATCGGTGGTACTGACAACAATAAAATCACTTTCAGGAAAACAGTTTCTCATCTTGCGGATCACCGGCAACATCATCTCTGAGTACCAGTGAAAGTCCTGGTCATTGGGACGAAACATAAGGTTCACCCCATATTGAAATACGATCAGGTCGTATGGGTTATCATCCGGTATGGCGTGTAAAAATGCAGAATCAACTTTGGCGAATTCAATACCTGTAATACCGCGAAAAGAAAAGTTATCGACGAAAATACCAGAGTCTGATTCAAACGTCACTCCATATACCGGCAACTGATTATCCGCCAGGGCGAGTTTAATACGTCTTGTATAATCACGCGCCATCACAATTCTGTTAAGCGGCTTATCTGGTGAAAAACTTATTGTTTTATTATTTACCGTCAGGGCCACTGATTTTTTGACCGGACCACACAACAAACTTTTTTCAATGATAGCAGAGTCATCATGTATGGTCTGATCCCTGATCTGAACCCATGCATTGGAAGTATGAAATGAATGACCCGATAGATACAGCTTCCTGTTCTTTCCCTGCATAAAATTATCTTCATCCCATCCATCAGAATAATCTGCAATAGCAGACTCCCTGAATTTTGATACCTGCGAAGTGATCGGTACAAATCCAACACCATCACCACCGAATGTTTGCTGTAATAGTTTGCGAAGTGTTTGTGTCAGCAGATCGCCTTCGATCATACTGTCGCCGAAATAAGCTACACGGATCTTTCTTTTTTTACCGGTCTTCAGATCATATAATTTTTTGGCAAAATTCTCCAGGGCCGACCTGTTGGTATCCGTGCTGAAGTCGGTAATGAATCCCGGCTTTTGATATAATGTAAAATCTTCTTTTGGTTTTTCTTCTACGATGATGGGAGCAATCACCGTATCTTCTTTGATGTCTTTGATTTTTTTGACGGGCTCAGGTGGAGTAGTTATTACATCCGAGACAAGATTGACACGATTGAATGGTAACCAGGAAACTTTATAGAAATAAACAGCGACAGAAGCGAGCAGGAAGATACCGACACTGAGAGTGATAAATAAAAGGACGCGCCGGTTGCTGTTCATACAAAGAAGTAACTAATGAGTAGCTGAAAGCTTATTTTTTTTGATCGCTGCTGAGATTCTTTCCTTCCATTGTACCGGTGCTTCCGAATAACCCGCGTTGCTCATCGCATCCAGCCATAGCATATAGTCCTTGTTGCCTTTCAGTTTATCATAAAACTTCTTTTTCTTCACCAACTTACAGAACGCTATATAAGATGCACGAGAACTGGGATATTGTTTGTACCTGGAGCGGACTCCCTTGGTTTTCATCAGGTCATTTTTACCAACGATGCCGAAATGGTTATTCAGTAATTTGCTGTTACGACTGGTACCTGATCCTGATTCGATGATCGCTACACCTAAGATCACAGCGGCAGGTATTTCATATTCTGCAGCCAATGAGTCTGCGAGTGGCCTGAATTTCTTTATATATTTCGACTGGCCGAGCACAGGCTGGAACAATGCCAGTACAAAAATGGCTAACAGTATCTTACGCCATTTTGTGGGGGCAATCATTGGTATGCTGGATTTCTTATGCATGATTCTATGGTAAATATAATACGCATATCTCTTTTTTCTAAATCAATTAATTTGCAGTCAAATTATATCAAAAGATGAGCGATAATCTGGTAATAGACCCGCAGGCAGGCCTTCATGAGTTCAGAAATCTGGAGCACCAACCCAAAAACCCGGTGGTCAGAATACTGGCGAAGATCATTTCCTATGTTTTTCATCCGCTTTTTGTCCCTGTATATATTGTATGGCTGCTGATAACCTTACAGCCTTACCTCTTCAGTAGTTTTTCTCCGGTACAGAAAATGCTGAAGATTATTATGTTTTTCGTGTTGTACAGCTTTTTTCCATTGGTTACTGTATTACTCGCTAAAGGTCTTGGGTTTGTTGAATCCATTTATTTAAAAACACAAAAGGATCGGATCATTCCTTATATAGTCAGCCAGATCTACTATTTCTGGATGTGTTATGTATTGCGTAATCAGCCTGAGAATCCGGTTGAGATCATACAACTGTCAATTGCCATCTTCCTTGCTTCTTCAGCGGCGCTTATTATTAATATATACATGAAGATCAGTATGCACGCTATTGCAATGGGTATATTGGTCACATTCACAGGTATGATGGCAGTCACCCAGGGCGAGAATTATACTGTCTATCTTTCTGTAGCGATACTGGTAGCTGGATTGGTTTGTACTTCCAGGCTCATCGTTTCAGATCATACCACTAAAGAAATATATGCGGGCCTGTTTCTCGGTGCCTGCTCGCAGGTAGTAGCGATTTGGGTCAATGGCATTCTTCCATAAGACAGTCCCCAGTCGGGAGTCGGCTAGTTTTTTTAGTTTTTTAAAAAATAATCCACAAAATATTAGCAATTATAAAACTAAATGATTTAGTTTTGTTGTTTATAACTATATTCTGGCAGGAACACGTAAATCATAATTTTGGCTATGGCAAAAACTGAAAAAACAACCGACACAGCAAACAATAGTGAAAAACTAAAAGCACTAAAGCTGACGATCGAAAAGATCGATAAAGATTTTGGAAAGGGCAGTGTGATGATGATGAATGAAAGGGGTGAGTCCTTGCAGGAAGTGGTGTCTACTGGCTCAATTGGCCTCGATGTCGCTTTGGGAATTGGTGGTTTACCACGTGGTAGAGTAATTGAGATCTACGGACCTGAATCTTCCGGTAAAACGACCATTGCTATCCATGTTATAGCCGAGGCACAGAAAAAAGGTGGCATGTGTGCAATCATTGATGCGGAACATGCTTTTGATAGTTCATACGCCAAAAAGCTGGGTGTGGATGTGGATAATTTACTGATCTCTCAGCCTGATTATGGTGAGCAGGGATTAGAGATCGCTGACCGTCTGATCTTGTCAGGCGCCCTTGATGTAGTAGTTATTGACTCAGTAGCTGCCCTGGTTCCAAAAGGGGAGTTAGAGGGTGAAATGGGCGACAGCAAAATGGGTCTCCAGGCAAGGTTGATGAGCCAGGCTTTAAGAAAGCTTACTGCAACCATTTCCAAGACAAATACCATCTGTATTTTCATCAACCAGTTGCGTGAAAAGATCGGCGTAATGTTTGGTAACCCGGAGACAACAACCGGTGGTAATGCCTTGAAGTTTTATGCATCCGTACGTCTCGATATCCGCAGGATGTCACAGATAAAGGATGGTGACGAAGCGATAGGCAACCGCGTAAAAGTAAAGGTCGTTAAGAATAAAGTTGCGGCGCCTTTCAGGGCTGCCGAGTTTGATATTATATTCGGTCAGGGAATTTCAAAGACCGGAGAGATCATTGACATGGGTGTTGAGCTTGGTATTGTGCAAAAAAGCGGTAGCTGGTTCAGTTACAATACTGATAAGCTCGGACAGGGACGTGACTCAGTCAGGCAATTACTGATCGATAATCCTGAACTAGCCAATGAGATCGAAGGGAAGATCAGAGAAAAGATCAAAGAAACTGCGGAAACAGCGTAAAAGATTCATTTACAGTTGGAATACTGTTGTCGGATGGGTTAACAAGTTTAAAGCCGTCTCTTGTAAAAGAGAACGGCTTTTTACATTTCTTTATATTTTAGACATTTTCTTCAATGTTTAAACATTGTATATTTGTCTACCGTTTTTGTAGAAAAATAAAATATGGTGATTACTAACAGTTCTCTTGACAAGTCGAATGCAGCCAAGTGGGTATTAATTGCAGGTGCGGCTATTTTGCTAATTGCTTTTTTTATTCCATGGGTTTCCTGGGATAAGAATAGTATCAGTGGCGCGGATATGCCACTTGGAAAGTTCTTTAACGTTTCAGAAAAGAATTATGGTTTGACTAATCCCTTTCCACAATTCAACCCGGTTTTCTTTATAGTATGGATAATACCGGTATTGGCTGGTGTTACCTTATTATTAGCTCTTTTAAACAAGAAAACAGGATTTGTTGCAATACTCACCGGGATGATGGCACTTGGTCATGCAACGATCTATTTTCTGTTTTCCGGTGTACTTCATGATCTTGGTGCAGTAACCTCATTGCAGGCAGGTATTTACCTCGCAGTGATAGGAGCAGCAGGCATTATTCTTGCAAGTGCACGTACCCGGATCAGAAAAATATTCTGGTTGGTCATTGCACCCATCATTACATACGCTGGTTTTTATGAGATACAAAAGAGCTTAGAAAATCAAAAATTTGATGGCACTGCGAACACATCTGCTGATTATACTGTTAATGCCACTGACCTGATAAAAGAATTCCTGGCAAACGATAGTGCAGCAAATGCTAAATACAGGGAAAAGATCTTAATTGTAAATGGAAATATCACGAATCTTGAAACACCGAATGATTCAACCGTAAATGTAAAATTTGCCGACAGCACTGGCTCGTATGCAATCTTTACTTTCCATGAAGAGGATTTAGCTGCCGCAAAAAAATTAAAGGCTGGTGAAAAAGTATCTGTCAAAGGTTCCTGCAGCGGCGGTGTATTAAGTGAAATACTCGGTATAGAATCAATAACGTTTAAACGATGTACATTAAATAAATAAGTAAACAACCTAGCCTCACCCAACAAAACACAACAAATGAAAAAAACCTTCCTGATCCTGGCTTTAGTCACACTGACTGGCAGCCTGTTTGCACAAAAGAAAACGACAACTTCGGCAACAGTAACATTTGATGCCACTACATCTCTTGATAATCTGCCAAAAGCAGAAAACAAGACAGTGATTGCAGCCATTGATACAAAAACAGGAGACGTACAATTTGAAGCAACTGTAAAGAATTTTGCATTTGGTAACCCAACAATGCAGGGTCACTTCAATGGCGACAAATGGATGAATTCTGATGCATTCCCAACCTTTACATACAAAGGAAAGATCACAAACCTGTCTGCTGTAGATTTTACAAAAGACGGTTCTTATGATGCAAATGTTGAGGGCCTGCTTACTATAAAAGGCAGAGCACAGAAATTGAAAACCGCTGCTAAAATAGTAGTAAGCGGTGGAGCTATCACAGCTACAACTGACTTCAATATTAAATTAGCAGACTTTGAAATCGCTGGCGCTCCGATCGACGCAGGAAAAGTAGCCCGTGAACCAAAGGTTACAGTAAACGCTTCTTTCTAAATTACCGATACCTTTTTTATATAACCATCCCGGCTATCCGGGATGGTTTTTTTATGCAATATTTTATACGTTGTTACTGTATCAAAAAATTATCTTGTGCGTTGAAACCATAACGCATGAATACCAGGATCCTCAACAGTCGTAAACGCATTGCCCTTGTAGCCCACGACAACATGAAGCACGAACTGATCGATTGGGCCGTTTATAATAAAATCTCATTGACCAAACATTCGCTCTATGCAACAGGTACCACCGGCTCCATGCTTGAAGCAGTACTGGCGCAACCAGTAATAAAATTTCTCAGCGGACCTTTAGGAGGTGATCAGCAAATAGGAGCAAGCATCGCCGAAGGTAAACTGGATGTCCTTATCTTTTTCTGGGATCCTATGGAAGCACAACCACATGATCCCGATATCAAAGCACTGTTACGGGTAGCAGCAACCTGGAACATTCCTACAGCCTGTAACAGAGCCACGGCAGATTTTCTGCTCACATCACCATTGATGTATTCAGAGTATCAACCAAGACTCATCGACTACTCAACTTATATAAATAGAAAACTAACGCCGTGAAGAAGCGTCGTGATGTTAGCGCTTTACAAACTGCAAGGTCTTGCTAAGATCGCTATGATGAAGGGAGAGATAATAAACTCCTGCTGCCAGTTTGCTGATATCGATCGGGAAACTATTGCTGCCTGCCGATACCTGCCTGGTATAACGATGAACTATTCTTCCATTATTATCATACAACTGATAGTTTAAAGCACCCGGAGTCAGATTTACTTCAACATTAATAACATCATTAGCAGGATTTGGATAAAGACGCAGCGTCCTCGTATCCTTTATTGATAACAATATCACATTTGAGTAAGTAGAGTGTCCATCGATATCTGTTTGCTTCAACCGATAATAAATATCTTTCCTGCCCAATAATGTAACGCCGGCATCTATGAAGTTATAACTATGTAAACCGGATGTATTAGCAGCCGCGACATATCCTGCCTTATCATAAGTAAGTCCATCAAAGCTTCTTTCAATCACAAAACCAGCCGCATTATTTTCATTATCAGTTTTCCAGTTCAATACTGCATCTTCTTTTACCAACCGACCATTAAATTCCAATAACCTCACTGGTAAAACAGAAGAAAAATTTATTCCCCATAACTCAGTACCAATAGATGTCTGACGAATACTTGCAAAAATATTATTCCCCGTTTCTGCCAGCTCCTGCAAATCACCATCACCTGTATCAGCAATACCTGCTGCCATTTCAGTGCCGGAAGAAGTGCCATCACTTTCCCATGTTTTATTTCCATTGACTCCATCATTACCGGTAAAAACAAGTTTGTTTAATAGCTTGGAAAAATTTCCGGCTACGCCACTCTCTTGTCCCGGCCACACATCTTTTACCAATACTGTTCCTGCTGTAGTGCCATCACTCTTCCATGGTTCTATTCCATTGATGCCATTATCAGCAGAGAAAAATAATTCTCCCCCGACATTGACAAGACCATATGGAGAACCATCACCTGCTCCGGTAAGAATATCTTTTACCTGTACAGTACCTGCTGAAGTCCCATCACTTTTCCATAACTCAAATCCATTGATACCATTACCCGCAGAGAAAAATAATTTAGCTCCTATAGCAGTAAGATTAGAAGGATAACTTTCATTGGCACCCGACCATATATCTTTTACCATCACTGTTCCTGCTGCTGTACCATTGCTCTTCCAAAGCTCTGTTCCATTCGTTCCGTTATCTGCTGAGAAAAATAATACACCATTTACATTCGCGAGTGATTGAGGGTAACCAGACGCAGAGCCCGCATTAATATTTTTTACCAATACTGTTCCTGCAGCCGTGCCATCACTCTTCCAAAGCTCAGTACCATTGATACCATCATCGGCGGCAAAGAATAATATTCCATTTACATTGACAAGATTAGAAGGATTACTTCCCATCCCACCTGTTCTTATATCTTTCACCATGATTGTTCCCGCAGCGGTACCATCACTTTTCCAAAGTTCAGTTCCATTTGTTCCGCTGTTGGCTACAAAAAATAATGTGCTGTTTACATTAGTGAGATAACCAATGCTACTGTTAGCTATGCCTGGATAAATATCTTTTACCAGCAGAGTGCCGGCAGAAGTACCATCACTCTTCCAGAGTTCCATTCCATTTACACCATCATTCGCAGCAAAAAACAATGTATTATTCACAGTAGTGAGATAACAGATGTTACTGCTTGCAGAACCGGGATTAATATCTTTAATAAGAGAAAATTGCTGCGCAGGTGCAGCGTAGAAACATAACAGAAGATAAAAAAGGATCAGCCTTTTCATAGATATCGGATGGATTGTAACCCGGACAAAATATATGAAAACCTCGAAACCCGCAAGCTTCTGATTATCAATTCTTAGTAAATAAGGGCTAGCACTTACCGGGCATGAACCAATTCCTTAGGATTTGTACTTACCCTTACTTATCATGATCTCAGCAAATACACAATCACGAAATGCACGACGGAAAGGTTTTTGCTATAATTAATATTTGATGGCAAATGACGGATGACGGTCTTTAACAAGTAATGTTTTTTCAGGTCAGTAATTGTCTCTGTTAAGTCTTTCATCCATCATCTGCCATCTTTTAAATTTTCCTGGAATTATTCTTAACGGTTAAATACATCTTGAAGAATTGATATTTAGTAACTTGCAATATGCCTTTTACCCTTCATTCTCCCTTCTCACCCGCCGGTGATCAACCCGAAGCCATCCGACAGTTAACGGAAGGAATAATTGATAACGAAAAATATCAGACGCTGCTTGGTGTGACCGGTAGCGGGAAAACATTTACCATGGCCAATGTCATTCAGAATGTACAGAAGCCAACATTGATTCTTACGCATAATAAAACACTGGTTGCACAGCTTTACGGTGAGTTCAGACAGTTCTTCCCGGAAAATGCTGTTGAATACTTCGTTTCCTATTATGACTACTATCAACCGGAAGCGTATATGCCGGTAAGTGATGTATACATTGAAAAAGATCTTAGCATTAATGCAGAACTTGATAAGCTCAGGTTGAGAGCAACCAGTAGTTTACTTAGCGGAAGAAGAGATATCATCGTTGTTGCTTCCGTCAGTTGTATCTATGGTATGGGTAATCCTACTGATTATGAAAATGGGATCATTCGTATCAACAAAGGTCAAACACTTTCCAGGCAGGGTTTCCTGCATTCATTGGTCAATTCATTATACAACAGAACTACCATTGAATTTAATCGCGCCACGTTTCGGGTAAAAGGAGATACGGTCGATATCAATTTACCTTATGCTGATTATGGTTATCGCGTTACTTTCTTCGGCGATGAAATTGAAGAGATAGAAAGTATGGATGTGGTAACTGGTAAAAGAATAGCCAAGATGGAGAATGCTGCCATCTTTCCTGCTAATCTGTACGTAGCGCCGAAAGATATTCTTCAGCAAGTTATCTATGAAATACAGGATGAAATGCAGGCGCAAACAGAATATTTCAAGAGTACAGGTAAGTTTATCGAGGCACAACGATTAAAAGAAAGAGTAGAATATGATCTTGAAATGGTAAGAGAATTAGGATACTGTAATGGCATTGAGAACTATTCCCGCTTTTTTGATAGGAGAAAACCAGGCACACGACCATTCTGTTTGCTTGACTATTTTCCAAAAGATTACCTGATGGTGATCGATGAAAGTCACCAGACCATTCCACAGGTAAGTGGTATGTATGGAGGTGACAGGAGCCGTAAACTTATTCTCGTCGATTATGGTTTCCGTTTACCGAGCGCTTTGGATAACCGTCCGCTTAATTTTCATGAATTTGAATCGATGCAGAACCAGGTTGTGTTTGTTTCTGCTACCCCGGATGATTATGAATTGGAAAAAACAGGTGGTGTTGTGACAGAACAGGTGGTACGTCCAACTGGTCTCCTTGATCCACCTATTCAAATAAGACCTAGTGTAAATCAAATTGACGACCTGCTGGATGAGATAGATAAAACAGTAACCAAAGGTGATCGTGTATTGGTAACAACGCTTACTAAACGAATGGCGGAAGAAATGGATAAATATCTTCATCGCATTAACATAAAATCGAAATACATACATAGTGAAGTCGATACACTGGAAAGAGTAGAGATCCTTCGTCAGTTAAGATTAGGAGAGATCGATGTATTGGTTGGAGTAAACCTGTTACGCGAAGGATTGGATCTGCCGGAGGTTTCATTGGTTGCAATTCTCGATGCAGATAAAGAAGGTTTTTTGCGTAATGAAAAATCATTGACACAAACAGCTGGCCGTGCTGCGAGGAATGTAGATGGTCTTGTTATTTTTTATGCAGATAAAATGACGGACAGCATGCAAAAAACTATTGATGAAACAGACCGTCGTCGCGAAAAACAAGTTGCATTCAATATTGAACATAATATCACTCCAAGAACCATTATAAAAAGTAAGGAACAGGTATTTGGTCAGACTTCTGTGCTTGATATAAAAGGATTCGATCCAAGAAATCCCTATGCCATTGGTGCTAATGAAGAATTAGTGTCAGTAGCAGCAGAAGAACAGGCGGAATATAAAACAATACCACAGGTAGAAAAGGCAATCAGTAAGATCAAAAAGGAAATGGAAAAAGCAGCAAGGGATCTTGACTTTATGGAAGCCGCAAGGTTGAGAGATGAAATGTTTTTGATGCAGAAAAACCTGGAAGAAATGAAACGCTGATGTTTTCAATTAGAATAGATTTCATGGATTATTTCCTGCTATAAGAATGACTAAAAATATGGCCATAATCATCTCAGGAAACACTCAGCGAAATTGATATTCAATCAAAAAATCCGCGTTCGTAGTTTTACTAAGGGCTTCGCCGGGTTTATCCTCGATTTAATAAATTAGCATGTCTTAGTGTTTGCACTTGGTAATCCCTTAGTATATCTTGCAAGAGAAAACCAGAGAGAATCCAATATTGTTAAACCCGAACAAATCCAGTATTTATGAAACGTCGTGTCCGTAAAATCGCAAATTTCTTTGCCTTCAACCTTCTTTTCTTCGCCCTATACCTGAACTTTATTCACAAAGACAAAGTGGTTTTTGCTACAGAACAAAGTGCTTCTGCACCAGCCAATGCTGCTTTCAGTGGTACAGTATTAGTGAAGAATCCTGAAAAGTATCTTGATCACAAATCTGCTGTTGTAAATACTTCAACTGAGATCGCTCAAGGTAAGTAAGGAATAAAACTTTAAAAATTTCTAACCCCGGTCCATTGGTCCGGGGTTATTCTATTTAGGGTATTGTCACAGTTTGCAAATAATTGCTTACACGACATGCAGAAAGAGCGGGAAACAGAACGGGAGCTAAGAAGATGCCCGCTCTCGCTCTGTTTCCCGCTCTCATTTCTTAACTCAGATTTCAAATTGAGTCACTACTCTATTTAGCCCCTCTTGGCCGCTGCTGCCTGAAACCCTTAACTTAGCAGCATGGCAAAAAAAGTTTTCCTGCTCGATGCAATGGCACTGATTTTCCGTGCCTATTACGCACTTATCCGCAGTCCCCGGATCACCTCCAAAGGACGAAATACCAACGCCCAATTCGGTTTTACCAACGCATTGATCGAACTGATCACCAAACAGA
The DNA here is from genome assembly GCA_039932855.1 of Chitinophagaceae bacterium. Lineage (GTDB taxonomy): Bacteria > Bacteroidota > Bacteroidia > Chitinophagales > Chitinophagaceae > JAJKIP01. The sequence goes on from JBDTPD010000034.1 coordinate 12,217, forward strand.
AGCCTTCACACATGGCCGTCTGTTTTGATACGGCCGCACCAACCGAGCGCCACACAGAATATGAGGCTTACAAAGCCGGCAGGCAGGAAGCCCCGGAAGATATTCTCAGCGCCATTCCTGATATCAAGAAGGTCATCAACGGTTTTAATATTCCTGTTATAGAATTGGATGGATATGAAGCTGATGATATTATCGGCACCCTTAGTATACAGGCGGAGAAAGCTGGCTATGAAGTATTCATGGTAACGCCTGATAAAGATTACGGGCAGCTGGTGACAGAGAAAGTGAAGATCTACAAGCCAGGTTACCAGGGCGGTGATGTAGAGATCATGGGACCAGAAGAGGTTTGTGCAAAATGGAACATTAAAAATGTATCGCAGGTCATCGATATTCTTGGAATGATGGGAGATGCTGTAGATAATATTCCGGGCATTCCAGGTGTTGGAGAAAAGACCGCAGCCAAATTACTCGCAGAATATGATACACTCGAAAATGTATTGGCGAATGCAGATAAGATAAAAGGGGCGATGGGAGAGAAAATAAAAAAAGGCAAAGACTCAGCTATTCTCTCCAAGAAATTAGCCACCATCATTATCAATGTTCCCGTTGAGTTTCATGAAGAAGATTTCAGAATAAAAGATTCAGATAAAGCGAAGCTGACAGAGATCTTCGCTGAACTGGAATTTAAAACATTAGGTAAACGTATTCTCGGAGATGATTTTTCAGTAAGCTCTTCTTCTAAAGGTGTTGTAGAAAAAGAAATACCACAAGGCGTACAAACAGATCTTTTTGGGAATGTCATCGAAGCGCCGGCACCCAAGCCTGTTGTTACAGATGAAACATTCGAAGCTGCAGAAGGATTAAAAGCAGAAAAGAATATCAACAACACTCCTCATACTTATGAAGCCGTGCAGGGAGATGCTGCTATTAAAAAATTGGTAGCAGAACTTAAAAAGAATACAGAGATCTGCTTCGATACAGAAACAACAGGCATTGATGCCAATGACGCAGAATTAGTAGGGTTAAGTTTTTCTGTTGTTCCTGGCACAGCCTGGTATGTTCCATGCCCCCCGGATGATGCAGAAAAAACAAAAGCTATCCTCGCTTTCTTTAAACCATTATTTGATGATAAGAAAAAAATATGGATCGGGCAGAACATCAAATACGATCTGTTGGTATTGAAATGGTACGGTGTTGAAATAGCAGGAGAACTCTTTGATACCATGCTCGCTCATTATGTGATAGAGCCTGAGGGCAAAAGAGGAATGGATATGCTCAGCGCAAAATATCTTGGCTATGAACCGGTGCATATTGAAGAATTGATTGGCAAGAAAGGAAAGTCGCAGGGAAATATGCGTGATGTGGAAATTGAAAAGATAAAAGACTATGCAGCTGAAGATGCAGATATCACGTTGCAATTAAAGAATGTCTTTGTTCCGCTTTTAAAAATAAAAGAAGTGGAGAAAGTTTTCGGAGAAGTAGAAAATCCGCTGGTAAAAGTATTAACGGATATGGAATATGAAGGGATCAAAGTCGATGTCGACTTTCTTACTAATTATTCAAAAGATCTGGAAAGAGATGCCAAGACTGCAGAAGAAAGTGTATACAAACAAGCCGGCGTTCGTTTTAATCTCGCGTCTCCGAAACAACTTGGAGAAGTATTGTTTGATAAATTAAAACTTGATCCATCAGCGAAGAAAACAAAAACAGGACAATATCAAACCGGCGAAGATGTATTGTTGAAACTTGCTACCAAAGGTCACCAGATCGTTGACGATATCCTGACCTTCCGCGAAATGACGAAGTTGAAATCAACGTATGTAGATGCACTACCGCAGTTGATCAATAAGAAAACAGGAAGAGTGCATACGACGTATGGCCAGGCAATAGCGGTAACAGGCAGATTATCGAGCAATAATCCAAACCTGCAAAATATTCCGGTAAGAACGGAAAGAGGAAAAGAGATACGTAAAGCGTTTATTCCAAGAGATGAGAATCATATTCTTTTATCAGCTGATTATTCACAAATAGAATTGCGCATAGTCGCTGCCATCAGCGCTGATCCGAATATGTGTGCAGCGTTTAAAGAAGGAACAGATATTCATACTGCTACTGCTTCACGTGTATA
>JBDTPD010000035.1:0-14265 GCA_039932855.1 Chitinophagaceae bacterium
GATCTTTTCGAACATCGCCTCGCGTAATCTTTTTACCAGCATTGTTCTTGCGCTGATCAAACAACGTTGAGCGAGATAACGGAATATATTGGTGCATATAACAGATGTAACAATAAGTCCTGCTAAGAAATAAAGAGCATAGACGGGGTTCCTAATCTTAAATTGATAAATCTGGTAATAAAAAAGGTCCTTAAAAAAACTAAAAGACATATGAAAATGCGGCGCTGTAGCATACCTGCTTGCATCCGCCGTATTTGTCGGATCAAAAAGAAAATTCAGCAAAGGAATGATCAATGCAAACTGGAAGACGCCGAAGAACACCCCAATCAACGTGAACGTGAAGAAAGGAACCACAAACTTGTGATAAGGTTTGGCGTAAGCAAGCAGGCGACGGTATATGTTCATTGAGGCTTTTTATTTTTAATACAGCGATCTGTATACTTCCAGGTATTCTTTCGCAGCTTTATCCCAGCAAAATGACGCACTTCTTCTGCGAATCATTGGCGCCATATCTTCACTCTCATATTTTTCCATACCATCTTCAAATACTTCCTGCATATGTGAAGCATTGAAATTTCTGAAATAAAATGCCGCATCGCTTCCTATTTCTGGCAAAGCTGTTCTATTGGATAAGAAAACAGGTTTGCCTGCTGACATCGCTTCAGTAACCGGTAATCCAAATCCTTCTGCGATAGAAGGCAACGCAAAGGCGTAGCAATTCTGATAATACCAGGATTTTTCTGGTTCGGAAATATGCCCAAGTACGCGTACTTTCTTTTCAACGCGCATAGACTTTGCGGACTGCTGGATAAAATTCAGGTATGCTGGTTCTTCCATTCTGCCAGCAATGATCAATTCCATATCATGATGTTGTTGTAAAAGGGGAAGCAGTACATGAAAATTCTTTTTCCTGCACATTACACCTAATGAAAATAAGAATGGTCTTTCTGGTTTATAAGAATGAGTGTACAGATCAGGTTTCTTCAGTGAGTTTGTGCCATTATAAATAACATGAATCGGTTTATTGCCGGTGTCGCAATATTCTACTACATCCTGGCGGGAAAAATCAGAGATGCATACGATAACATCACTCCGATCTATATTACGTTGCAACCGGCGCAGGTACTTCATTTTCTTTGCCTCCGGCATTTTTTCATGTAAAAAATTAAGATCGTGAATAGTCAATATGACCTTGATCTTTCGATTTCTTACCGGCACATACCGGGAAAGTTGAAAAGTAGAGTGCCATATACTATACTTACCGAGGGGTGGCATATAAAATTTTTGCAAAGAATCCTGTTGTAAATAATTACCAGGACCAAAGCTGTGAATAGCGGATAAGGGAGAATAGAAAGAAATATCTTCTGCCTGTGGTTCTGCGTGTTTTCTTATATGATAACCAAGATTCAGGCAATAGTTATAAAGACCTGTGTTATCATGTTTCATTCGTTCGCAGTCGAACACGATCCGGTTCATCATAATTTTTTTAATTAAAATGATCGCAATAATAAAAAGCAATAGTTAGTGGAAATTGGAATGGCAGGCGTGTTACCATCTGCAAAAGTCATACCTGTATTTCAGTGGCTTCTACATGTTTTCCCTGACAACCGTCTTTGTAGTATCGTTGCACGAGAAAAAATATAGTCGAAAAACAATAATCATTCACAATTTTTTTCATTTTCATTACTCATTTTTGACAATGTGGCAAGAAATATGATGTGTCTAATCTTTGTACAACAATCAAATAATAAATAATGAATGAAATAATTCTTGATTGTGATCTGATGCGATTCCGGAATTCAGGTCTGTACCATTATTGTCTTAACCTCGGAAATTATGTTGAGAAACTTTTAGAGAATCAGCGTAATGAGCGGATCAGGTTCTATGTTCCCCCTCTCGAAGCCAATACTTTTAAAAGAAATGACCACTGTATTGTGGAAAAAAAGCACCACAAATTCTGGAAACCATTTCTGAATGGTTGTAGCGTATGGCACGCGCCATTTCAGTCAGGGCGCATTTTCCCCGATAAGAAAAAGCATAAAGGCATTAAGGTAGTTCTCACTATTCATGATCTGAATGCTTTGCATGAAGGCAAGCCTGAACGTGAACAACATAAGAGTGTAGCTCATACCCAGTCATTAATAGAACACAGTGATGCGATAGTTTGTATTTCTGAATTTACAAAGTCAGATGTAATGAAACATTGTGACGTCGGGAATAAACCTCTCTATGTCATTCATAATGGAACACATAAAGTTCAGGATGCCGCGCTGTTCCAAACTTCTTATAAACCTACAAGGCCTTTTTTGTTTGGAATGGGCTATGTCAATCGTAAAAAGAATTATCATGTATTGTTGTCACTGCTAAGAAATAGTGAAATGGAATTAATAATTTCTGGCCGATTAGACGAACATGATTATGTAGAGAATATCAGGAAAGAAGCAAAAGAATTAGGGATACATGATAGGGTACACTTATCCGGACCAATCAGCGAAGAAGAAAAAGCCTGGTACCTGAGTAACTGTACTGCATTTGTTCATCCATCGTTGGCAGAAGGCTTTGGTGCACCGGTAGTAGAAGCCATGTTGTTTGGCAAACCTATATTTCTTTCTGATAAGACATCGTTACCAGAAATTGGCGGTGATGTTGCCTTTTATTTCTCTCATTTTGAAAGTGACCATATGAATGAAGTTTTTCAAAATGGTATGGAGCAATATGGACAAAATGGATTATCAAAAAGAATCATTCAGCGCGCACAGCAATTTGATTGGGAGAAAAGTGCAGCAGCCTATATCGAAGTATACCGTTCATTATATTAATAAGCATGATTAACAACGACCAAATAGTATTGGAAAAACCGGCGGGGAACTGGAATGAGTCTCTTATCTATGATACAGGTAAAAGAAAATCTGAATTGTGTAAAGCAAAGGATTGGTGCACGGATTGGTTTGCGCGTTGGGTAAAAGAATTAAATGAACCCGCGCGTTTTCATCGTAAGCAATGGGAATTTATTTATGTAATGCAGGCACTGTGGGAGAGAGGTTGTATTGCAAAGGGGAAAAAAGGGTTAGTGTTTGCAGTAGGGACCGAACCGGGGCCATCTATTTTTGCTAACTATGGTTGCGATATTCTTGCCACCGATATTTTTCCGGAACAAGGAAAAGAAAAAGGTTGGACAGTTGGCGATCAGCTTTGCTTTGGTATTGAGTCATTAAATAAGCGCGGACTGACAGATGAGGATACACTTCGTAAACATGTTACCTATCGTGCAGTAGATATGAATGATATTCCGGGTGATCTCAAAGGATTTGATTTTAACTGGTCCAGTTGTTCCTTCGAGCACCTGGGAAGTATTAATAAGGGATTAGATTTTTTAAAAAATCAATTAAAGACACTAAAACCCGGTGGTTGGGCAGTTCATACCACTGAGTTTAATATCTCTGCCAATGATCGTACACTGGATACTGGTGATACTGTCATTTTTCGTATGAGGGATTTGGAGAAACTGGCGAAGGAGTTAAGAAGTAAAGGACATTATGTAGAAGAAATTGATTACTCACTCGGTGGATTGCCCGAAGATTTTATGGTCGATACATGGCCACACTCCGAAAAAGTGCATTTAAAATTACAGTTGAATGAATTTGTTGTAACTTCTATCGGGTTGATCATTCAAAAAAAGAAATCATTTTTTTAATAAAGCCACCGACCTACTATAAATGAATTCTTTCTCCGCTATTCGCGATATTGCTTCATTGACCGGGTATGAATTCGAAACAGCCTGCCGTGAGCATACAAAGTATGCTTACCTGGGAAATAATACAGGACTCTGCAAAATCCTCACGAAGTATAATATTTATATTGATACAAGGGATATTGGTGTGGCGCCACATTTTATCATGGATGGTTTTTGGGAAACATGGCTCACACAATGTCTTGTGGATGTAGTAAAGGAAGGAGATGTGTGTATTGATATGGGTGCTAACCTTGGATATTATTCTTTACTGATGTCTGAATTGTGTGGTAAAACAGGAAGAACAGTGGCGATAGAACCAAATTCTCATATATGCGGTTTGCTTCGTCATTCTGAAAGTACGCATCCATTTCGTTTTGATGTAGTAGAGGCAGCGATATCAAATAAATCAGGGAAAGCGATATTGTCTATACCCGGAAATTATCCTGGCAGTGCCAGTATCAGTCAACGCTTTCATGCATCCTGGCGATCTTCCAGGATGAAGGTTAAAGTGATGACGGCTGATCAATTGGTGGCCAGTCTGAATTTACCTAAAGTAGATGTAATAAAAATTGATACGGAAGGAGCGGAGCCGATGGTGTTTGAAGGAATGCAGAAGACGATTGCTGATAATCCAGGTTTGAAAATTGTTATTGAATATAGTCCACATATTTATTCGGATGCAAGAACTTTTACACAATACTTATTTTCTCAATTTATGATACATCGTATTAAAGATGTAGAGAAAATGACGTTGCTGGATGAATCGTCTATTGATAGCTTGCTTCAATTAAATGATCATACCGATCTATATCTTACCAGAAAATAATTATGGATTGTTTTCTAAACCTATAGAATCAATCAGAGAATTCATTTTTCCCCTATCGTTACGATCAAGGATTAAGAAAATGTCCAATTGAAGGATTAAGGTATAGATACCGGTCAGGCTTGTAATTAAAAGATAAAAATGAAAAATAGTGTAAGATTTTTTTATCAGCCTATTAGTTGTAGTTACATCGTAGTACACTATCACACTAAAAAATATTATCATTCCTATTTGAAAAAGAAAAGAAATGATGCCAACTGTCCTCATCAATCTTCTTTTTTTTCGTGGTACTGACGTGTCAGGAAAATAATGATGCACTATATGTGCATTCAGGCAACAGTTGAGGCAAATTACTGTGCAGATTATTGCTATTAATGTTAGAATAATTGCAGTTGGGGTATCAATTCGATCCCGGCTACTTGTGGGAACTGATCTGTAAATGACAAAGATGAAAAATGTAATGAAAGTAATGAGTTGTACATAGCAAAATACAAGAAACAGTTTCCATTTAAAAGGAATCTTTTTCATTTCCTTTCCTGGTTATCCGTATTCAATTTAATCTGTAATTCTTTCAATTGTTTATCGTCGATAGTAGCCGGTGCATCCAGCATTACATCTCTGCCACTATTATTTTTCGGAAACGCCATGAAGTCCCTGATACTTTCGCTACCGCCAAGGATGGCGCAAAGTCTGTCGAAACCAAATGCAATACCACCGTGCGGAGGTGCACCATATTCAAAAGCTCCCAGTAAGAAGCCAAATTTGTGTTGTTGCTCTTCTTTATCCATTCCTAATGCAGCAAACATCTTTTCCTGCAACTCACGCTGGAAAATTCTAATAGAACCACCACCAATTTCATTTCCATTCAATACCATATCATACGCATTGGCTTTGATAGTGGCATATGGATGTTCGAGATACTGTGCCGCATTCTTTATCACCGGATCATTATTGATCATCGTGGCGATCTGATCTGGCTTTGGAGAAGTAAAAGGATGGTGACGCGCTACCCAGCGATTCTCATCTTCTGCATATTCAAATAATGGGAAGTCAAGGATCCAAAGCAATCTGAATTCATCATCTTTACGAAAATTTAATCGCTTGCCCATTTCCAATCTAAGATCACTTGCTGCTTTGCGTGTTCTTTCTTCAGGTCCGGCAACAATCAATACCAGGTCGCCTGCCTTTGCGTTGGCAGCATCAGCAATTGCTTTTAATTTTTCTTCCGTATAAAATTTATCGACGCTGCTTTTATAAGTGCCATCCGCGTTACATTTTATAAATACCAATCCTTTCATGCCGATCTGCGGACGTTTTACCCAATCCGTCAGTTCATCCGTTTGTTTGCGGCTGTATTCACTGCAACCAGGAACAGCAACGGCAATCACCGTCTCTGCTTCATCAAATACTTTGAAGCCGGCTTCATTGATCAATGCACGCAGATCGGTTTTATCTTTATATACTGAATCTGGTTTTTTCAGATTTGCTAGTTTCATACCAAAGCGGATATCTGGTTTATCATTGCCAAAATTCCACATGGCATCTTCCCAGCTCATGCGTTCGATAACATCAGTATAGTTTATTCCTTTTACATCTTTGAAGATCGATCTGATCAATCCTTCAAACATGGTCAGGATATCTTCCTGTTCTACGAAAGCCATTTCACAATCGATCTGTGTGAATTCCGGTTGACGATCCGCACGAAGGTCTTCATCACGGAAGCATTTTACAATCTGGTAGTAGCGATCATATCCACTCACCATTAGCAGTTGTTTGAAGGTCTGTGGTGATTGAGGCAGTGCATAGAATTGTCCGGGATTCATTCTGGAAGGAACCACAAAATCGCGCGCACCTTCCGGGGTAGATTTTACCAGGAAAGGAGTTTCTATATCCATGAAACCCTGCTGGTGTAAATAGTTGCGGGCAGCACGATTTACTGCGTAGCGGAGTTCAAGGTTTTTCTTGATCGAATTTCTACGAAGATCAAGAAAACGATATTTCATGCGAAGGTCATCTCCCCCGTCTGTATCATCCTGAATAGTAAAGGGTGGGAGGGCTGATTTGTTTAGAATGCTGAACGATTGTACGGCGATCTCTACTTCACCGGTAGGGATGTTGGTATTCTTATTGCTGCGTTCATTAACGAGACCGGTTGCTTGTAACACGAATTCACGACCCGGAGGCGTTTCTTCCAATTGCTTGTTTAGTTCCTCCCCGAATAATAATTGGGTGATACCATACCGGTCACGCAGATCTATAAATGTAATAGCACCGTGTTTTCTGACAGTTTGTACCCAGCCGGCAAGGGTTACCTGTTTTGATTTATCGCCGATCCGTAATTCTCCGCAAGTATGCGTCCTGTACATTGGTTGTTAGCTTAAATGAGCGGCAAATATAGCAAGGAACGCGGGAACGCAGATTTTGGAGGGCAGATTAGAAAATTTTAGAGATTTCGCGGATTATACAAACGGGGATTATGCTAAATATAATGAGTGTATCAGCGAAATCTTAATTCATCCAAACATCCGTGTTAACCTGTATTATTTTAAGAAAATGCAAATAAAAAACGCAGCTAAAAAAATAACAAAAATAGTTGCGTGATTAGTTCATTGGCAGTGAACATGTTTGATTCAACAATCGTAGAACTACTAGGGTAAACAAACGGTTGAAGCTTGCGGGAACCCGCAGCCCACCGTATATTTATGAATCCGAACCGTACACTATGCGATCATTTTTAAAGAAAATAAATGGGCTGTTCAGCCACGCTGCTCCAAAGCCTCTTCCACAACCGGAAGTGATAGAAATGGATCAGGCTGTTATCGACAACTACGCCTTTGTAATCGGGAGTCTATTCTCTTATTATAATGACCTCCCGCAAGATTTACGGTTACGTTTTATTAAAAGAGTACACGAGTTCCGTCAACAAAAGAAATTTCACTACATCGGTTTAGAGAACAATGAAGATACGGCCATACTCGTGAGTGCTTCAGCCATACAGGTAACATTTGGGTTGAAGAATTACACACTATCTTATTTCAAGGATATATATATACTGGCCGATGCTTATCATATGGACAATGATGAGGAGTTATACATCGGCCACGTAGCACCCGATGGTATCTATCTTTCCTGGAGACATTTCTTACATGGATATTCCCAGAAGAATGATAACATTAATGTAGCGGTACATGAAATGGCCCACGCGCTGTTGTATAATAATTTCTTTGCGCAATATGGGATCGATTCACATTTCAGACTTAACTACGAGAAATTTTCTACCAGCACAGGACCGATACTGGCTGATGTAATAACTAAACGTCGCAGTTATTTACGTAGTTATGCTTTCAGCAACCTGCATGAATTCTGGGCCGTTAGTGCCGAGGCTTTTTTTGAAAATCCAAAGGGGTTGAAAGAGAATATGCCTGATCTTTTCGAAGCTATGTGCCGCGTACTGAATCAGGACCCCATGACTAAAAACAAAATCCTAAAATCCGAACCATGATTACTTTATTGATTATCTACCACACCCGTAAGTTTATTCTTCAACGAAGAAAGAAACGTGTATTAGCTATCGCTTAATCTACCGGCTCAGTATTTTTTTGAACCGCAAGAGATCAGCCTCCGGGATTATATTTTCACCAAAACATAGATGACGAACTAATTGCTTAGCAAAAAAGGGTGCCAGCGAGTACCCTTTTGTTCCCATCCCGTTAAGAATTCCGACCGGACGATAAATCGGATGAAGGCCCACAAAGGGCCTTCTTTCTAATGTAGCCGGCCTGAGACCAGAACGATGTTCCGTAATAGTAAAAGGCTGTTTCACCCATTCTTTTAATACCTGCTCTGTTTTTTCCCTAAACTCTTTTGTTGGCGCTGCATCCTTAAAGTCCCAGATATAGCTGGCGCCTACCCAAAACATATCAGGCTCTGCCATTGGCACGATCATCATTGATTTCTTATAAATGTGATGGGCAGGTAAACCGGGAATGTTTACAACCAATGCTTCTCCTTTATTAGGTGCAAAAGGCAATTGACGAAAGAAGGGATTTTCAAAACTGCTGATTCCATCACAAAAAATAATATTGCGCGCCTTGATATCGTGATAGATGATATAATCTTCTTTTGTCTGCAGGTCATTGATGTTAAACTCTTCTTCGAGCAGGCACTGTTTATTCTGTAACTCTTTCCGCCAGGCTGGTAAGAGTTTTTCAAGATTAACGGTATACACGGGTCTTATTTCACCGCAACCCAATTCATAATTAAAGAAATGATTGAAGTGGTTTTGTTCAGGATATGCATGTGTATACTGATCGCCTGATTCAATTTTTTGTAAAAATCCTTCGCGCATAAAGGGATTGGGGAAAAAATCAATGATGCTCCGTTGATAAATGACTTCCACATCAAGCGCATGTCCTATTTCCTGGTAAGCTTTCCATGCATTGGGAATTACTTCATCGGCCATCCATACTGTTACCAGCCGGCGACCTGTAACGGGATTAATAATGCCCGCAGCAATACGAGATGAGGCAGCAGGATCATTATTATCAATGACGAGATAGCTTTTTCCTTCTTGCTGTAAATACCAGGACAGAAAACTTCCGCAGATACCCTGTCCGATGATTAAGACATCAATTTCCATTGTACAAAAGTAAATGAAATGTAAAATGCAGAATATAAAATCTAAAATGTAAAAGTTGATCAGCTTTAAGACTGACCAACTTTTACATTTTAGATTTTATATTCTGCATTTTACATTTTATCTCATATTCTTAGTCCACATTAATCCGTACACCTTCACTGTGCGATGCAAACTCCGGTGCATACATACATTGAATACTTGTTACACCATTGCTGAAATTACCGGTATGGCTGACGAACAAAGGATATTCAAATACATAAGTGCCTTTGCGAAGATTGCTGAAGAAGAAATTCGTGCTGGCATCTTTTGTACTTTCATAATAACCTAATCCACCCTGGTATTTATAATTGCTCAATACATTGACTGGTTCCAGGCAACTGGCACGCATGTCTTTCATGTGTACATATTCCATGTCTCTGTCTACACGAAGTTCAATTCTCACTTTTATCTTGTCGCCTACTTTCAGTATAGTTTGATCAGTAACAGGCGTGAGTACCGGACCACGATCTGTATTTGTTTCTACAAATAATTTCTTCACCAGGTTAAGTGGTGTAGCTGCTGTTGTGATCTTATCCAGATCCTCAAAATACTGCCAGTAAACAGCACCCCAGGAGGGCTCTGTTCCAACATCCTGTCGAAGTATGTCTTTTGTAGATGGTAAAATTGTCACCGATATATTTCCCATCGCAGGATTTACTTTTTCTCCCTGAATAGTCTGTTTAATATAACCAGTTCCGGCTTCCTGCTGATCAGTTGTTTTAATAACTGTTGATCCAAGTTTTATCTGCACATCAGGTTCATTCGTCAACCATTGAGTTCCTTTTAATAATAAGGCATAACAAGCTTCTGCGGTAGCTTTTGTCGTTTCCCAATTATTAGTTTGTTTATTTTTCAATAACCATGTACGCAGGTCATCGGCTGTTTTAATATCCTTGCCTGTTTCTTCGAATGCTTCGATCAGCAATGCTTGTCTTTCTATCGGCGCTTCATACCACCACCAGCTACGACTGGCATCTTTCCAATACATGCCCAGCTCTTCATTATTGATAGATGTTTCTTTCAATGATTTTAAAATGGCTGCCGGTGTTGCAGCATCGCCTGTTCTGCCCAATGCCAGCACAATCATTCCCTGCATGTATTTATTCTGTTGTGTCCAAGTTTTCTGAATGCGTCCACGGAAATAATTGTATGCTGTTTGTGAGGCGGCAGCTATTTTATATTCAGGGAAGAAACTGCGCATGTACAGGTACTGTATAGTACTGTAACCTGGGGTATACTTTGTCAGATCTGTTTTATTCTTCACAAGCGCATCATAATCTTCTTTTATCTTTTTATCCAGGTAAGGAATAGCGCTGATAAGGATCGTCTTCAACTTATCATTCTCTCCTGCCGAAATGCTGTTCAATCTTTTTAAATGACCAATACCGGTAACAATGTATTGTGTCATGTAACGATCATCGGGCCCGCCATTGAACCAGACAAATCCGCCATTATCGCTTTGCATTTTTTTCAACTTATCAAAAGCGCTGCTCAATTCTTTGCTCATGCGGATCATATCAAAAAGCAGAGCAATATTCTTTTTTTGTTCTGCTTCTGTTTTTGCCTGCATCACCCATGGAGTTTCTTCCAGCAATACTGCTTTCAGTTCCTGGTTCTTTTGCAGGTTACTCATCAATGCAGCAGTGTCTGTTATTTTCCATTTCTCAAAGATCTGTTTGATACGTGGTGATGAGTTGGCAATGAATGTAGCTAATGAATTGGCATAATAGCGGTTCCATGTTTGTTCGGCACATTCATACGGATACTCCATCAGGTAAGGCAATGCCTGTACGGCATACCAGGCAGAATTAGAAGTATATTCAACTGTCAGTGCGTGTTGTTGTAATGTTTCGCTGTTGCCTGACTTCAATAATTTATCAAACGTGAAATTCTTAGTACCTGTGCCACGCATCCATAAAGGAAGTGTTTCGGTAACAAGCATACGGTTTGTAAGAACAGGTAAACTGTTTTCTTCCCCATCAGAAATAGCGCCTGCTTTGGCTACTATTCTCCATACTAAGGCACTACTGAAACGATAAGGAATTTCTATAGGGAATTTAATCGCTGCACTTTGTCCTGCTGCAATAGTGAAGAATTGATTTGGAATGATATTCTTGAACCAGCCATCGACTGACTGATTAGTCGTTGCATCTACTAATTGTAATTCGGCTTGCCCGGTTACTTCTTTGTCAGATAGATTTACAATTTTGGCGCTGAATTCCATTTTATCACCTTCGCGTAAGAAACGTGGTGCATTTGGTTGTACCATCAATTCTTTTTGCGTAACAATATCTTTAGTGCTATAGCCAAAAGCAAGATCCTTCGTATGTGTCATTGCCTGGAACTTCCATTTGGTCAGTGCTTCAGGTAGTGTAAAAGAAAATTCGATCGCACCGCTGCTGTCTGTTCTCAGGTCAGGAAAGAAGAAAGCTGTTTCATTAAAGTTCTTGCGGATTTGTACAGTAGCATCTTGTTGTCCTTCTGTTGGCTGACCAGCGGCGTCAACTTTCAAGCCCGCATCCATATTAAAATCGAAGCCTCCTGATTTTTTAAGTTGATTTCCTCTGTACGGAGCTGGCATATCATCAAAATCCAAACTTGCGAATTGTCTTTGAGATACTTCTGTGTTTCCTAATGCTTCCATAGCAGGTGCAGTTCCCCTGATATATAAATTTCTGTGGTTGACTTCTTCATAACCGAGCACAAGCCCGCCATTATTCTTATCAAAAATAGTTACGTCATAATTTTTAATCAGATTTTTATATGTCGGATAAGTCCAACGTTTTTGACTGGCTCGTTCATCACCGAAGTTGTCTGAGGCGTTCCAGCTCACAGCTCTGTAGTAAGAGTACCATATATATGGTTTGCTCCAGGTAAGCTTAGCAAACTGATCCAATGAGGCATCATACATACTCGCCAGCATTTCGGCGGCTACTTTCTCATTCTTATAACCGCTGATTTTCACTTTCCATTTCTCTTCACTACCCGGTAATGTTTTATCACGGAACGTAGCATACTCGATCGAGAGATCTTTATTGGTCCACGGTACATTGATGGTTTGGTTGTATTGGTAAACACGATTATGTTTTACAAAGAACCAACTTGCACCATAACCACCACGATCGGCTTCTGTTGCCGAGAACGAAATAGAACGTTTTTCCTGGTTAAGTTTAATGTAGCTATAAATATGAACAGGTCCCAGGTTGTTTTTTGCTTTATCAAGATCCTGGATCACAAATAAATTATCTGCAGAGGTTCCTATTTTAAGCGAAGCGGATTGTCCGGGTTCAATAGCAGGAACAGGATGATCGGTCCATAAATACTGAGGTTTGGAAAGTTGATTGCTTTTTTCATCATCAAGCTGAACATACTGCACATCTTTTACGTCCTCGCCATTTTTATCTTTCGTTGAAATTTCTATAATATAAAATCCAGCTGTCCATTGTTTATTTCCCAAACTGAATTGGCTATTAACTTTTGATGAATCCGATTTTTCAAAAACGGTTTCTCCTTTTTCCCAACTGACTGGATCAATTTCATTATTGTACTCATCATAAGGAAAGTTGCGAATGTATTCATCTTTAGAGAAAATGAATTGATCTGGTCTGTTCCAGTATCGTTGGCGGATCAATCTCTTTTCTTCTTTTAATTTTGTGATCACGACTTTTACAAGGGCAGGCACATATTCTCCATTCATGTTTTCTGTGCTGATCGATAACGTTTTCAAACTATCAACTGGCACAATAGAAGGTATAGTGTTTGATAATATCAGTGATCTATAACTTACCGAAATAAGTTTCTGACCACTTCTTGTTTCGCCATTGATATCTGTAATGTCTGCATAGACAGTATAATCAAATACCGGCTGAAATTTCTTATCAATTTTCAAATCAGGGATAGCCGTAAATTCTACTTTGAATTTGCCATCCTTATCGGTCTTTAACTCTCCATGCGCAATTTCCATGGCTTCAGTTGGCGGCTGCCAGCTTTTACTAAATAGCCAATAGTAAATATATCTCGGCTGACGTACAACACGATATTTGACAGTAGCACCATCTATATTGTTACCGGCATATGCTTTTGCCAAACCTGCGACTGCTATTTTTTCATTGACCTTATATGTTCCCTTTAATGGCTCGTAATCCACGTAAAACTTTGGACGTTTATATTCTTCCACACGGAAATTCAGCAGACCCTCATTATTTGAAGTAGCTAAACTGAAACTGCCATTCAATCCTGATTCAGGCAATTGAAATTTCCCTGAGAAAGAACCAAACTCATTCGAGATCATTTTTAAGGAATCCACCGTCTGACCATTGGCATCCCGCAGGTAGATAGTCGTTTTATAGCCAGTAAGAATATCATTCTTCTTTTCAACAGTACCTCTTAGCATTGCTATGCCTTTGAAATAAACAGTTTGACCTGGACGATAAATGGCACGATCGCCAAACATGATGATACTGGTATAAGGTTTCGGAGCATCAACATAGCTATAGAAATAACGATTGTCATTGATCATATCATCCATAAACAACTTGTCGTCAGCATAGCTGATCTCAAGTTGATACTGATTATATACTGGTCTTTTATTTTCATCATATACCTGTTGCATTTGAAAAAAACCATTCGCGTCAGATTTATACAATCCTTTTTTTATTTTGGTATATTTTGAACTGGTATAATCATATTTCTGTTCCCACACCTGCACAGAAGCAGCTGCTAATGGCTGACCATTTTCGCGATTTAATAGAAAATAATCTTTTGCATTATTCACAAAACTGATATTCGATACATAAAAAACTCTTGCTCCAAGCATTGCTTCACCTTTGCTGAAATTTTTACTGGTAGAGGCTAGCAGGATATATTGTCCTGAAGGAAGTCCGTCTATCTTTATTTCAGTAGTATGCGACAAAAGATCAGTTGTTGCCGGCAAAGCCTGCTCCCAGCTTTTTATTGGAGTGGTATTGTTCAATGCCGCCCAGTAAGTATCCATATATTGGTTCTCCAATTCCTTCTTTAGTTTGGCATCAG
>JBDTPD010000036.1:0-13676 GCA_039932855.1 Chitinophagaceae bacterium
CCGATGATTGATTGCTTATGACTGAAGGGCTCCATGTTCCTGTTATTCCATTGGTAGATGTGGTTGGTAACACAGGAACTGTTTCACCGGCACAAATCGTGGTACCAGGAAAACTAAAAAGAGGAATATTGTTAGGATTAACAATTACATCAAACGTAGTTGTAGTTGCGCACTGGCCTGTGCCAGGAGTAAATGTATACGTACCGGAATTTTGATTATCTATTACCGACGGACTCCATGTTCCATTTACTCCATTAGTAGAAGTAACTGGTAGTGATGGTACGGTAGCGCCGGCACAAATTGTCAAACCCGATCCGATATTGAAAACGGGAGTTGTATTCGGAGTAACGGTAACAGTAAAGCTGGCAGGCGCTGCACATAATCCTGCTGTTGGAGTAAATGTATATACTCCGGAATTTTGATTATCTACTGTTGCCGGGTTCCATGTCCCGGTGATGCTATTGGTGGATGTATTCGGTAAGGAAGGAACAATTGCCCCTGCACAGATAGTTGTGCTGGTACCGAAGCTGAATGACGGTATTGCTTTTGGTATTACCGTGATGGTAATAGTTGTTGCAACAGCACATTGACCTCCGGTTGGAGTAAACGTATAGTTGCCTGAACTTTGATTGTTTACAACAGCGGGACTCCATGTTCCATTCAATCCATTGATACTTGATGCGGGCAATACCGGTGCGGTAGAACCTGCGCAAAAAGGAGCAATAGAAATAAATGTGGGGACAAAGATTGGATCAGATAAAATGATCCCGGTAAAAAGATTGGTGGTCACACCACTATTTACCAATGAAAAGCTGGCATAAAATCCGGCATTCAATCCGCTAATAATGATCTGGCCGCTACCATCTGCTACGTGACTGGCAGGACCAATAGGTGCGCCATCATCTGTATAACTTACATCATAGCTGGCTCCGGGTATAAGGTTACCAATAGTGATAGAACCTGTAGTTCCAAAACAGGAAGATGGATTGGTACTGGATAATGTTGGTGTAAAAACATCAGTTTGCCGGCGATCATCATCGGGCGTGTTGTCAATAACAAAAGAATGCTGATCGTAATTGCCGGCTATCTTTTCGTTAGTAATAGCAGACGCAAATGATTGTGCCGGTGTGTTGTTCCAATAAAATAATAGCAGGATCGTTCCCGCAAAGGAGAGTAAAAGTTTTTGCATAGGTGGTCAGTTAGGTTATCGGTTAAAAGCACCATAAACCTACTACCAATAGGACACAACAATGAGTAAAAAACAAACTATCATGCAAAATCAAGGGCTTTTCGCAAAAGTTCATGCCGGATATACTTTTGCATAAATTACTAATTTACTGCATGTATCAGTGATTATGTAATCGTAGATTATCTATTACTTGTCATAAAGTGATTCTATTCATTCATGTAGCTGCAAATACAGATGGGGATTAGTTATTATGGCGGAATAGTAAGAGGGGTAGGGGCATTTACGTAGATGGAAGGAAGCGATTAGAGAATAGTTGTTAGCTTTTAGCTATTAGCAGTCAGTTGCAAACCTCAGAAACTAAGGGTTAACAGTTAATTACGTTCTTCCGACGTCAATGACCGGTCATTAGATTTTAAATACATACTTAATAATAAATACAAGGCACCATAATCCTGCCAGATACTGCAAGAAAAAGAAATATACAAAACCATGTTTATTAAAATTCAGTATAAAAACAGGCATTCTAGCGATTTACAGTTAGTTGATATCAGCCGCGGTGATCGGTGTAAATCCCGGGATCGATTTGCCATATTCATTGTACTGCCAGCAAGGATCTTTTAAAAAATGAATCCAGTCAGCCACCAATTGATCCTGTATTTTTTTCCAGTAATCAATGGTTGGGTCAAACCTGAATGCATAGAGTAACAAATTATAGCAGGTAGTAAATTGTCCTGTAATGATCAACGCAGCTGGTTGCTGCCTTGCAAAATGATTTTCATCAAACCACAAGGTAGTATCCATCTCTGTTGCTACTGAAGCAACATGTTGCATAGCTGAATGACCGCTGCCTCCCGGTAATATCGCAGGATTCATTAATTCTGCAAGTGGATAATTTGTGCCGTTATAATTTACTGAAATATGTTGGTCGTGCCATTTTTCTTCTGTCAGATCTTCTTTGCGCTGATGGTCATTTTTTTTTGTGAGAAGGTAAATGGCATTTACAAGGGTGAAATCTGACCAGTGCTTTAGCTTTATGGAAGCGGCTTCTGAATGGTGGTCGTCTGATTTTATTAATGTGTCATTAGTTATGAATTTCAACTCCGTTATTTTTTCAAATATTCTGCTATATGAAATACGTCTTATTTTTTTAAGAAATATAACGGCTGCGAGATAGCCTGCAGAAGACACCCTGACATGCAGTAGCTGTAGTAATGTTCTGATTTTTATTTTTAGAAAAAAATTCAGATGATTTAATAACAATATTCCATACGTATCCTTTCTTTTTGAGGCTCTATGCCTGGCCTTTACAATTTTATAGGTAAAATAAGCTATTAGCAATATCAACAGTGAGCTGATACCAAGTACGACATATGATATAGCTAAACATGTGTGAGTAGATATACCGTAGATCGATGCTCCAAACAGCATAAGTATTACTAAAATGAGATGATACATACTAAAGAACCACCCTGATTTTTTGTTTTCTACAGGAAAATCATAACCGGTTGTGTAATTACTGCTCACATCGCAGGTTATGTAAAGATCATGGCCAAAACTGTTTCTGTTTTGTAATCTGTCTTCTGCACGGATAAATGAATCAATACCCTGGTTATCATCAATACCGCCATCCATCAGACTAAAGATTAATGGTTTAGGCTCAGTATCGTCCTTTACGGGGGAATACCGTGTATCGACAGTCATCGCGTCAATCAATTCATCGGCGTTTAATCGCCCATGTGCGAAATCATTGGGAAAAACAATTGGTTCAAACCCTACAGTAAAGCAGGATGATGCTGCCAGGATATCACCCAATAGCATTTTTTGAGCCACTTTGATTCCTTGTTTATTGGTATGAAAATGAAGAAAATCGCTTCCGATATAAATTTTTGACTCAATATTACCATCTGACTGGAAACGGAACAACATCCCATTATCAAATTCAGTACTGTTGATACAGATTTCCTTAATCCCCTTTTCAGGATTTTCCCAGAATACAGCAAATTGTTCTTTGTTGAATATTAATTCGTCATAGGCCATCGCAAAAGCATTGATAAAATTCTTGCTTTTGCCGGGACGTTTCTTTGCCAGTTCGTTATTATTCAGGATCGCGAATACACGGTTGATCAATTGTGTACCGTCAAATAAATTTGTATACAGGCGCTGATAAAAAGCCGGAAACGTTTCCCCTTTCCGCTGGCCCGCTACAAACGCCATGCTGGTTATCGAGCCACCAGATGCTGAAGAAATGAAATGGACGATATCGGTAAATTTTTTATCACCCATGTTCAACGTATCCATATACGACAAACAACCAAGTGTATAGCCCGCCGCCCTGAAGCCGCCTCCTGAAAAACTCAAACCGATCTTTTCCGGCTGACGTGGTTCCAAAACAGAATATTGAATGGCCGGGCTTTTAAGCATGTAACGGAATTTTTAATTTGAAAACAAAGTATAGTTTGTTGACTGAATGATCATGGCTGTTATTCGGTGTGTGCTTTCAGGTCAACTGCATTCAGAAAATGGTTTAATAAAGCAACATTGCGTTTGCGGATATGTTCAGGCGACCAATCAGGTTCTGTAGCAAGACTATTGACCATCGCAAGGTTTGAAGCGCTGCCATCTGCTTTGAAATAAATATTTATCTTTTTACCAAATTCATAATTCCCAGCCTGCGAATTTTTCCGCACAGTGATCAGCGAAAGGTTCCCAAGATTATTGGTCAGCTTTAATTTGTCGTCTGTCGTAAATCTATCTTTCCAGTATGCATCGGTAGGCGTCTGTGGTAATATATGTTCAATGTTCAGAGCATCAAAATTTATAGTAATAGAACCGTCATTCATTTGCTCTTCAATTTTTGCCAGTACTGGTTTCACCAATCTTTTTTTGTAAAGATCCGGTATGGTCAGTGTAGAAATAATATACTCACGATCCTGGTCATTCAGAATAAATTCACTGTCGGCGGCAAACAGGTTATCATCAGTTTCAATTTTGCCATTGATCCTGGCATATCTCTCCAGCCGCTCATTCAGAGACATCTTTCTTGCTTCCATCCCCAATGTTACTTTTTCCAGTTGAATAAGAAAGTCCCTGACCTTTGCCGGAGCGTTGGGATGTTTCGCGAGAAAGTAAATCGCTGAAGGTATCCAATCGGTATGTGCTACACGGTACAGTTTTTCAAATTGCGTATTAATGATATCCGCAAATTGCGATGCTTTGTAATCACCCTTTAAAATATTTAAATACGCGTCTGTAAAAGGTAGTAAAATCCCGTCTATAAAATATTGCGGATTGTCAGATGGTTTTACATATTCCCTGATCTCCGCGAGTGTCGCTTTTTCAGCCTTTCTTTTTGCGAAGATGGCGCGAAGGTGACTGAAAAAATCTTTGAAGTTGGCAATGCCTAATTTCACTTCACAGTTTTCCCATTTCTCAGTGTAATTATCCTGTTGCGTTTTATCAATTTTTTCAAGAATCTCTGATTTCAGGATATCTGAAATGGTCAGGTCTTTTCCACGATCATTCAGCACATTGAAGATCCGGAAAGCCATTTCTTCATCGGTAGAGGCGACAATAACGATCACGCATTTTTGAATAATATACTGTGTCAGCCTTATCAGGTTTTCCTGCGAATATTGTTTGATCCCAAATGCTTCAATCAATGCTTTAGCATTTTGCAGGATTTGCGTCTGCGCGTCATTCTTAACAATAATAGCATCAGGATTTTTATAATAAATAGCAAGACCGTCCTCTTCCTGTATCAGTTTATTAAAGAAGTGCTGATCCCGTTCCCTTGCCTGCAGACGATAAGTAGCAGAAGTACCTGTGATAATATTACCGCTTTGATAAATAAACCCTGAAATGGTATCCCTGATTGGTTTATCGTCAATGGACTGCCGCAGACATGATAGTAAAATAGTCAATGTAGTCAGTCGTTGCTGTCCATCAACAATCTGGCTTGACCGCACATTGGGTCTTTTGATAATAACGGCGCTGCCTAAAAAATAGGGAGGCAGGTCGTTGAAATTATCTCCCCGGAAAGCAAATGAATGAAGATCATCAAGAAGCTGTGTACAATGTTCTTCTTCCCAGGAGTACGGACGTTGATAATTAGGGATTGTAAATAAATAGTCATCACAAAAAATATCTTTAACTACTAATTTTTCTGCTGATATAGTCGATACCAGGGTTGTGTCGTCTGTTGAATTCATAATACTTGATTGTTAGCGATTTTTAAAATTTGTGATGTTGGCTATCAGATGTACGATGTCAGATGTACGATGTACGCCAGTCTGATTATAAAATGATGTACTATCTCAGGAAAGTCGTACATCGTACATCGTAGATCTGACATCGTACATCCGTCATCCAACACCTTTATATAAATCAAAAATTTATTTTCTCTCCCAGTTCTATCAGCATCGATTGTTTGCTGGCATCAAGATATTTTGTCTTCAGCTTGCTTTTCTTTTTTATCAGTTCCTTTTCGAATGCATCCATTTTCTTTTTCAGGCCGTTCTTACCATCTTTATTGGTAAAATATACCGTACCTGATGTAACATTCTCCAGTAGCAGATCAAGTAATTCTTTATCGGGATTATCATCACGGCCATCTGCTGAAATAACATAATGGTCAGCCGTGATCGACTGGAAAAATTCTTTACCCATATTCCTGATACTACCATGATGCGGCATCTTCAATACATCCACATGCAATTTTTTATGGGCATCCAGTAAACTGTTTTTTTCAAGCCCCTCAAGAATATAATCACTGCGTCCGTCTCCGGTCAGCAATATTGATTTTCCATTCACGGTTACAAGACAAGCAATACTGGAGAGATTAAATACCGAACCATCATCATTTCCTAATGAGGCAGTGATAATACTTTTGTCACCATTTTTCTTAAATCGTTTAAGATCTTTATCCCATTGCGACTGCAATTTTTTTAACCGTTGCTGGTCAGGGCTTACTACGGTAATGCTAAGGCCATCAAGAGGGATATTTTCCTGTGATGCGTCACTACGCACAAGTACGGCATCGCTGCCGGCTAATTTTTTGAACGGAATATTGACCGCCAGTGTTAATGTTTTTGCATTATCGCGTAATTGTCGTCCCTGCGAAGTAGAAGCAATAACTGCAATTTCGTCTTTAGAAAGTTTATCAGTACCAGGTAAACCTAACGAAGCAATACCCGCAGCATTTGCCGAAGCAGTTATGGAGGCTGTGCCAGGTAACTGATTGTTGCCAAGAATATCATCGAAAGTATTTACCCATAGATGTCTTACAGTAAAAGGGGATTGATTACCGTCACTCACCATTTCGTCCGTTAGTGTACAAATACCATTGGCGTGATCATCATCGAGGTGGCTGACCATGATCATAGAAATGGGAAGCCGGTGGGCCGGGCTTCTTTTATTTTTAATAGCTAGTAGTCTTGGTTTCAGAAATGAATTATATACACCTGATGGTCCTCCATCAATAACCATTAGTTTAGGATCTGCTTTAGCTCCGAAGTGCAGGAGCAGGCAATCGCCATGTTTCGCCTGTAGTATTTCCAGACTGAATATCATTGGATAAAATTTATAGTGAAGAAAACAAATCGTTTATTATACTGATTGCAATGCACGTAATACATCCAGCATACCACATCCCTGGAAATATTTTTCACGACCGAGATCAGTGGCAGTTTTACATAGAATTTCTTTCACCCGTTTCGGTCTTCCGGTCAGTTCTTTATGTTTGGAAATTAATAACGCCGCAGCGCCGGATACATGCGGAGCTGCCATCGATGTACCATCAAGCCGATCAGTTTTATTATCTCCCACAAAAGACGAGACAATTTTTTCACCCGGTGCTACCAGGTCAGGTTTGATTCTTCCATCACCTGTCGGTCCTTTGCTGGAAAAATAAGAAACACCATAACTAAAGGGACGGTCGCGATGAGTAGCACCAACTGTAATTACATTTTCCGCATTACCGGGATCGGTGATGTTTACCATACGAAAACCCTGGCTGGACACACCGTCTTTATCCTGGTACATGGTCTGTCCGAGATTTCCTGCGGCTGCTACTACAATAGTTCCTTCTGCCACCAATCTTTCGCAGGCATCGCATACCGGCGTCTGAACACAGGCATAACTGGCCACTTCATGATTCATGGATAAACTTAGATTGATACCATGGATGACCAGTCCATCTTTCTGATTATTCATCCATCGTACAAACTGGATAGCTGCAAGAATATTAAATTCATTTCCTGCACCTGCCGCATCAAGCACGCGGATATCATATAAGTTTATACCCGGACACATTCCAAGAAGCGCCTTGTCGGTAGCTGTTCCTTTAAATCCCGCACCCAGGATACCAGCGACATGTGTACCATGAGAATGTACCGGTGGGCGATATTCTTTATCATTATGCGGTATTCGCAGCAACGGAGAAATTACACTCCAGTCGAGCATCCGTCCATTTTTTAAATCACGCTCGGTCTCATTGATGAACTCTCCTATCTCAGTGGAGCTGAGTTTTTTGTCATCCTTATCGCTCGTGTTGGTCAGCTTATTGAGTAAATTACTTTTGTCAGATAGGCTCCCGTGATTATTGATATCTGATAATAAGTTTCTGAAATTTGAAAAATCATAAGTCGCAATAACTCTTGTGTGGTTCGACAACGGATCCTTGATGCTACCAAATGCTTTTGGAAAATAAGTTGCTTTAACAGGATCTGTTTTACGGAATGCCTGGTGCGATGCATCTATTCCTGTATCAAGTACGGCCCAGGTTACATCAGATCCGTCAATATCAAACAGTCTGCGTGTAGCATCTGCTTTGGTAGCAGGAACTGATTTCTCAATAGAAATAGATGCCTTCCTGTTCCGGCTGACCGACCACAATAATATGCGGGGATATTTCTCATCTGGTTTTATTTTTTCAAAATGCTTATCATAGGTAGTACGTAATTCTTTTGAAAATTTTTCATCGCCGCGATCAATAACCGTCCATTCCTTCCCTTGATTATAAATAGCACCTACGACTTCCTGTATCCATCGTTGATCCGGTGTTTCTTTTTCATCCTTCCATAAATATTTTTGCCACCAGTTTGTTAAGGGCAATGCAATATTTACCAGTTCTTCCAGCGTCAGGCAAGCGGCGACCGTTTCACCATTGCTGGCCATCTGCCATTCGTTGACCTTACTACTTTTTCTGCTCTTATTCAGCGTCTCCTGCAATGTTTTGAACAATTCAGCAGCACTCGATTGGCGGTGTGGTAATAATATCAGATCGGCCCGATAATTATCAATGTCGTTGCGATGATCAAAATATTCAAGCCATACATCAGGGTATACAGGTGAGTCCTGTGTAAACCGTATATTATGACTAAAACCATTAAAGATCAGCTCCTGGAATTGTTCGCGTGTGACAGACATATAAAAAAGTTTATCCCGTTCTTCCGGTCATCGTTTGATTACAAGAAATAATTGGCTGGTTTCTTATTTGAAAACATTATTCTGAATATTGGCCAGGTATGCATTGTATAATGCTTCGGCGCTTTTAAAATCATCACCCGTTTTATCTTTTATATTATCCAGTTTCGTTTTTTGTTTATCTGCTTTATTTTTATAAGCCAGGTCGTTGTATAATGTTACTGCATCAAGTAATACTTTGGATACTTCCTCTGTTTTATCTGAGCCTCCATAAAAAGATTTTAATATTGAATTAGAAGCCAATGTTGGTGAAAAAGATTCCAGTGATGTTTTTTCTGCTCCATCGATATTGACGATCAAGTAAGGAGCATTACCATTATATACCTGACCATCTTTTACCAGCCGCATTTTATTATTACCACCCAAATTAACGACCTGTGCCTGATAAGCCGATAATTCATTGGCATCTTCATTCGTACACACCACCATACTGCGGGCAATATCTGTAGGCATACCGCCGGTACTAAAGCGCAACTCAGCAGTAAAATTTAAAAAAGGCGATGATTCAAAAATGGCATTACCGCCTTCACCTGCAATCTATGCAATTTGTGAGCCGGCAAGTAAGTAACCTGCTGCAGGCATAAACAAAGGAAGCCCTGCTGCTTTGCCTAATAGATTTGATATGGTATTAAACAAGCCGTCATTAAATGCATCGCCATTCATTTCTACCGTCAGTAATAATGTTTCAGCATCCACTGCTTTGGTATAATATATAAACGGAGTGCCATCTTCCGGAGCGCTGAATTCGAGGTACTGCTTTTCCTTTACTTTCCGTTGAAGTTTATTAAGCGCTCTGGAAACACCGCTAAAAGTCGCTGTTGACCTTACACCTGATACGCAGAGCAAATCTCTTTTCTTTGGAGTAAATAATCCGCCGTGAATAAAGTCCCCACTGTACATGCAAAGTATCTCTGCACTCAATGGTTTTCCAATGCCAATTTCTTTTAATGGTTTGAGGTTGGTAGTCACCACTGATATATCAGCAGCATGCACCGTCACATCGGCGAAATCAACCGACGCTTTTTTGGATGCACGGCTTGCAGTAAGCAATTTTGCCACGTCACCATTTTTTACTTTCTCCGTATAAATTTTTTCTGGTATTAATTTATCACCTAAAACAAAAAGGGTTGCCATAATGTATTTTTTAATTGTATGTAGCAGGTAAATTTTTAATAAGCATCGCTTTATAGTTGCTGTCGGGGATTTTGAATTTGTACATCATCCCATAGGCATAACAGACTTTGAGGATATACCGTCCCGTAGTAACACCTGAAAAATAATAATATCCTTCTTCGTCAGTGAATGCCACCATTGCTTTCATATTGTTTAGTTGTTGTTGATCATCGCCCCAGAAAAAATTGTTGTCTACTATTTTTTCATTTGTTGGGGTACGTGGTACTATAATCACTTTTAATCCCTTTACCAGATTTCCTGTATCGGTTTTATGCCAGGAGGTCAGTCTTCCTTTTATCATCTGACCATTCAGTTGACTATTGACCAAAAGCATGATCAGCAAAACAGTGATTGCGCCGACTACTTTCCGGCGATTATTTATCTTCTGCGACATAAGCAATAGATTCAGTGTGAGGAATAAGCGTACTGTCAACCGGCAATTCAAATCTGGTATAGATTGCCTGCTTGTCTGCACCATTCATACTGCAATGTTTTTTTTGCGGGGTTTCGTTAGCATTAATATCCAGCGATTCAAGATTACTTGTCACATATCCGTCTGCAGCAATAGAAACGATAGGGAATGTGTATGTATCATCACCCTGCTTTTCAGCAATGATCCTGAATTTGAAAGCGCCGTTCACAATTCTTACAGGCGGGTTGATAGTGATCCTCGGATTTTTTGTATCAGGTATTGCCTTTCCCGTGGCCGGATCAACAACAGTACCTTTTACCAGCCATACCTCATATTTATCAGGTTTTGCTTTCAGCAACATGTTCATCACAGGCCATGATGCCAGGAATAATAAAAAGTAGCCGGCAAAGGCGCCACTGAGATTAATTTTTAATCCTTTGAAAGGGCCATTTGCCACAGCAGTGCCTGGCAACACTTTAAATAAAATAAAAGCCGGAGCGATCGGTAGCAGGAACCACAGACACAAAAAGATAATCGCAGATATATTCATATTGCTGAATTGAACTGATCAAAATCTTAATAAATTTCTGGTGTAAGGCTGGCAAGGATAGATTCAGAAGGTTGGGATATGAAAATAGTTTTATGGAGTGATATCAAAAGCCTGTTTTCAATAAAAGGGTTAAAAAACGTCCGGCTACGGGTTTTTAACGGTATAATAAAAGCGGGGAAAAACGGTAGGAATGTATTTACTGAAAGTTGAGGTGATTGTCAGAACCTGTCTGATACATCCGGTAACCGGTTCAACAAAATGTACTGGTGCTAATGAACAATAATCAAAGTATCGTGGCAGAAACCAATGAGTAAGCAGACTGTTACTCCTTAAATTTTGCTGCAATGATACCTGATGCCATCCATTGTTTATCATCCATTCGTTGTGTTGTCATTTTACATTTTACGCTGTATTGCATCAGCATGGCAACAACGTTAATACTGTCGGGATTTAATCGATAAGGAAATTCAATTGTACGGGCAGGAACTAATTCGTCATTCCAGACAGTATCAATCAATATCGACAAGTTGCTGGTCAGACAGGGCTGTTCTACTTTACTTCCGGTTATAATAACTGTCCAGTGTATATGTGTTGTGTTCTTTGGTGCTTTAATTTGTTTGGTGGGAATGATCGCCGGAATATGAATTCTGACAATAGCAGGATCTGTCCAATCTGTTGCCGGAATAAACCCAAGCCGGTCAGCCAGGTTTGCCTTTTCATTGAATTGAAATGAGTTGATCGATGATAATCCAATGTTGCGATCAGCAGATTTTAGCCATTGATGTATTGCAATATTAAAGCGGTTGGCCGTGTAAGTATCTTTTACAGGCGATATAACGGGCAATAGTCCTTCACGCAGATACTTCATAATTTTTGCCGCTTGTCCGAAAGTCTTTGCATTTTTTTTAGTTCCTTTTGTCTGTCTTACGTTAACGGGGATGGTACGGACGCATAATGTTCCAAGGCGTTCGTAAAAGACAAGGTTCTTTAATTTACCGGTTATGATAACATCATTTATTTTGGCCATAGCGTCTGAGAGTTTTAATAAATAATAATTCGTTAGTTTTTTATAGTCACTCCTGCTTACTCAACAAACCTTTCGGTAACTCATAATGCATATTCAATGCATCCTGGTACAGGACTCGTTTTGATCTTCTATGTATTAAGTCCGATAGATACCGGACTTAATACACACGGGATCCGAGCAAGTCCTTTATGAGTTATATCGTTGTTAGTATCCGGGTAGAAAGATAGTATGCTGCAAGTATTGCAGGACGGTGAAAAATCACATAAAACTTAGTGATTTTTCACCGGGGATTTTATTCACCTTGATTATGATAATTAAATTAATGTACGGTGTCAGATGTACGATGTACTCCAGTCTTTGATTTTAAAAAATATATTATTCTCAGACTTGCGTACATCGTACATCTGACATCGTACAGCGTAAGATCATCACTATGTGCAAAAACGATCATATCCGTTCTAAATAATAATAAACAATCAAATCGATCATTAACTGCCAATACGATCACGAAATTTCTTTTGTGTTCTATTACCCGATAGTTTCGTTTTTGATAACCGGATCCAAATACTAGTTAACGTGCACGGGTTGTCAAACAACAATTATTATTTATTATTAAAACAATTTTTATGGCAAAGTTTTTAAAAGGAATACTCGGTAGTTTTTCGGGACTCGTCGGTACCGTAGTAGGAGGTCGCTGGCGTGGTATCGATTACATACGAAGCAGACCTACAGTTAGTAAATCGGGTTCGAGTGTTGCACAGGATGTGCACAGAGCAAGATTTTCATTGGCAATTCGTTTTGCGTCAACAATGAATAACTTGTTTCAAATGACATTCAAAGGAACCACGAAGATGACAGGAAGCAATATCGCTTTTTCCAACATGATGCAAAGTTCGGTCGTGGGTGTATACCCTGATCTGAAGATTGATTATCCAACCGTGCTGATTGGTCGCGGGAGTTTGCAAAATGCTTCTGCTCCGACGGTTCTGCAGGGTATTCCCGGTGCACTAAAGTTTCAGTGGACTGATAATACCGGAACAGGAACTGCGCAAGCAACCGACAAGACGATCATGGTGGCGTACTGCGAAGAACTAAACAGTACAGTGTATACCATTGGTGATGCCGAACGAAAGGATGAAAGCGGCGTATTGAAAGTTCCTTCATTTATCGGTAAGCAGGTGCAGACCTGGTTGATGTTTATTACAAACGATAGCAAGAGCAATTCATCCAGCATTTTCACTGGAAGCCTCGTCGTCAGTTGACATCATCATTTTATCATCTGATATCCTCGAAAGAAAGCAGCTCCGGAGCTGCTTTCTTCGTTTTAACTACTAAGGGATTGTGAATAGACAATAGGCAATAGGCAATTTTGCCAATTGCCTATTGCCTATTGTCTATTGCTTATTGTCGTCTATTGCTTATTCAGAATATGAAACCATGCCTGGTTGCTATCATGGCGATACCAACTCTTGTTTGAACTTCCAGTTTATCGCAGATATCTGTGCGGAGTTGTTCGATTGCGCGGGGACTTAATTGCATTTGTTTGGCTATCTCTTTGTAGGAGAGTTCGGTGGCGCATAATTTAATAAACGTGATCTCGGTCTCAGATAAGGTTAGCTTTTGCAGGCGTGGTTCACCTGATTGATTGCTGCGAATCAGGTTGACTAACCTGTTTGACACATATTTTGAATAATAAAATCCGGTTTCAACAACAGATTCAATCGCAGCCTTCAGTTCCATTGGGTCGGCATTTTTTTTTAAAAATCCTTTTACGCCACTATTTAGCAACCTGATCATGCTTAATTCAGAATCGTACATCGACAACATCAATATGTGCATTTGC
>JBDTPD010000037.1:0-13673 GCA_039932855.1 Chitinophagaceae bacterium
ATTTTTACTTCTTCCACGTTCATAAATGAAATGAATACCTAATCCATTTACACTAGCCTTATAATGATTGAGTCGATTGAGTTTTCTTTCTTCTTCGCGCCAGTCATATTCTTTTTGCCAATATTTTACTAATTGCTGAAGATAAATGAGGTTAGTACCATAGCTCCATTCTGCATCCTGAATTTCATCCGGCCACCTCATATTGATCAGTCGCAGCCGCAGATCTTCCAGAATATTTTGTTGAATATCGATCGAATAAGGTTTCAGTTTCATGGTATACGATTTTGTAAATAGTTTTCTACATAAGTGCGGGCAAAATTGTTGCCATACTCTATTTACTTACATTACTGTTTAGATCATCTGTAACGATCGGCTGCAATTCGGGTTACAGGTTCATTTTGTGGAATATACGCCCCTTATTCTTGTATTATTTCATTATAATCATTATCGATTTGATCCTCCCTTCATCTCATTCACTCAATTCCACAATTCTTTAACGCAGGATCAGTGCACATGTATTGCTTATTTCTGTTACAAATGAGCACAATGTCAGAGTACGATGTACGACAGTCTTGTCAAAGAACTTTTCATCGAACAAATCTAGTATCATTCTTTACTCTTTCTTTTCAGAATGTGACGGTGTTGCCGGATTCTTGTGACGACC
This sequence comes from Chitinophagaceae bacterium, assembly GCA_039932855.1. Classification (GTDB taxonomy): domain Bacteria; phylum Bacteroidota; class Bacteroidia; order Chitinophagales; family Chitinophagaceae; genus JAJKIP01. The sequence goes on from JBDTPD010000037.1 coordinate 665, forward strand.
CGGGGAAAAACCTGTGATGAATCATATTTTCTCCCCGGTTTCTCCTCATTGCCTCCTCATTGCCTCCCCGATTCCTCCTCTGTTCGTCCTCGCCGGCCGGGGATGAACAGAGGAGGAATCAGCCTTTCAAAGAGTACCCATTTCTATTTTACGGGTGACTCGCTCATCGTTCCCACTCCTGCGCCGATGCAAGTCGTAGTTTTCCGATACTAATAAATTACTGTAAATAAACTATTTGGGAAATGTGCCGTCAAACTATAGAGAAGTTGTGATTTCTTTAAAATAAAAGCGAAGCAAACGCTTGACATAGCTATTATTAATTTGTACGTTTACACCCTTCTCCCGATCATCTATCCCTTGCAAAAATCACAGAAAGTTATTGTTTCAATTCCGCTATCCTGGAATTTCCTAAACCCTTTTTTGAAACTAAAAAAACTTTTGTGGTATGAAAAAAATCAACACATTATTAAAGAATGAAAATGTAATGGCTGCTGTAGTTATTAGTGCCGTGTTTATCCTGACAGCTGCGGTAACAGTATTCGCCATCTACGTTAACTAATAGTATATAAATTTCATTCGACTGATTTGCAAACCGGCCTTGTGCCGGTTTTTTGTTTATTTCACGCAATGGCGCAAAGAATACACGCAAAGCTGCAAAGTTTTGCTACTTAATACTCTCTTTGCGTCCTTGCGAATCTTAGTGCCTTTGCGTGAAACCTAAGTGCTTGTTAAAATCCTTTCTTTACAACCTTTTAACGCAATATGGCCTGATCCTTCGATATATGTATCGTGCGATATTATTCAAACTTTAAATTCAAAGCGTATGAAACGTATAATATTTACTCTATTGATCGGTTCAGTTATTCTTAGCTCCTGTGGTTCGAAAAATGTAAAAGAACCAGAATTTCGTGACGTCAGTAATATCCACCTTATAGATCTTGGCGTATTGCAATCTACTGCCGGTGTTGATCTCATTTATTATAATCCAAATAGTTTTGGTGTACAGCTAAGCGATGCACATGGCGATGTATACGTAGATAATGCTTTTCTCGGACGATTCTCATTAGGAGATAAAGTAGAAGTAGGTAAAAAATCTGAATTCATTGTTCCTGCTCTTATCAAACTAGATATGATCGGCGCTATAAAAAATCAGCGTGAACTATTGAAGAAAAAAGAGGTGCTGATAAGAATTGATGGTTTTGCACAGCTAAAGAAGGCAGGCTTCTCCCGCGAAGTACCTATTCATTACGAAAGCATGCAGAATATTGAGCGATTCAGAAGTCTTGTATCTAAATAATAATTGGTTGAAGAAAGAATAAGAATTATGAGTTATGAATTAAGAATGGTTCGTGTAAACCCACGCCACATCCTTAATTCATAACTCATAATTTTTATCCTTTAACTAATCTGAAATATTGTATTTTACAGTCCCGGTTACCACCCAATACATTTCACGATTGAATGCCTGCTTAATTAGTTTACCGCTTTGTCTTAACTGCGAAAGTCTTATTATATATCTTAAACCAACTGAACGTGCAAAACATCCAATCAAAAACAATTGTATTTGTTACGGGCGCCTTTGTCAGTAGTGATGGCTGGAGGCCCTGGCAAAATTTCTTTGAAAAAAAAGGATACAAAACAATAGCTCCGCCCTGGCCATACAAAGATGGTAATGCATCTGAATTAAGGGCCAGGCAATCCAAGGATACCGACCTTGCTGATCTCACGCTGACAAGATTAATCGACCACTATGCAGCTATTGTAAAAAGTTTTCCTGAAAAACCAATCGTCATCGGCCATTCACTGGGCGGATTGATCACTCAGATCATTGTTAATCGCGATCTGGCAGCTGCAGGAGTTGCTATTCATTCAGTACCTCCGCAAGGCGTGTTCCCCTATGAATTCTCCTTTTTGAAAGCTGGCTGGAAAGCATTGGGATTATTTACTTCCTTGAAAAAAACATACTTAATGTCATTTAAAGATTGGCAATACGCCTTCGTAAATGGCATGTCAATAGAAGATCAGCGCGCGGCCTACATACAAAATACAATTCCGGAATCAAAAAGAGTGGCGCGTGGTGGATTGACAAGCGCAGCAAAGGTTGATTTTAAAAAAGAACATGCGCCGCTATTATTGACCTCAGGTACTATTGATAATATTATTCCTGCCCACCTGAATATGCGCAACTATAAAAAATACGTAAAGAATAATTCAATTGTCGATTATAAGGAATTTCCAGGTCGTAATCATTATGTAGTGAGCCAGCCTACCTGGAAAGAAGATGCCAGCTACATAGCAGATTGGCTTCAGTAAAATGTAAAATACAGAATCTAAAATCTAAAATGCAAAAGGTGGTCAGCTATAAGACTGACTACCTTTTGCATTTTAGTTCGGGATAGATTCTGTCCTTCTTGTTATTTAATAATAAAAAAGCCACTGATCTTATCAGTGGCCCGGCTTAACGCCGCAGATTATGTCTGATGGAGAAGCCCGGTTACGCGATAATAACCGAAGGCGTCCATGATTGATCTGTTGATTGCATGAATACCTCCTTTTCTTTGGTGAACACTAAAGTTACAAAAAAATCATTTTCAAAATCTTCTTTTTTCGCTAAAATACATTGCCGGGAGGCGCAAACCTTTCATCATGTATATGCACCCGATGGTTAAGAGCTAATATGTTTAAAGTTTGAAAGGTTCAAAGGTTTAAGAGTTTCGAACTTCTTAAACCTTTGAACCTTTTAAACCTGTGGAACTTTTGCTAAACTCATCAGGGAAAACAGGTATTGCATTTTATTCCCTATCAGATTGGGAAGTAAAATCTACAAAAAGTAATAAAAAAATTTCTTTTAATATTGTCAAATGCAGTCTGGTGGCTGATTCTATCGATTATTTATTCTGGCATACTTTTTCTAATTAATAGTATGTACGAATTATTAATTAAAAAATCAGCATTATGAAAAAACAAAGCAACGGTACAGCGACTGCAAATACAGCTTCAAAAACAAATACATCAGCAAAAAAGAGTACGTCAAACAAAGCGCCTGTAGAAGATTCAAGACTGGCAGAATTCTTTCACGATGAACTGAAAGATATCTACTGGGCAGAAAAACACTTATTGAAGGCTATTCCTAAAATGCAAAAGGCAGCAACTTCAGAAGAACTGTCTTCTGCTTTTGCTGATCACCTGGAAGCAACAAAAGAACATGTATCCCGTCTTGAAAATGTTTTTGAAATATTAGGCCATAAGCCGCAGGCGAAAAAATGTGAAGCAATGGATGGTATTACAAAAGAAGGTGATAGCATCATTGAGGATACAGAAGATGGTACTGCTACCCGCGATGTAGGTTTGATCATGGCCGCACAAAAAGTAGAACATTACGAAATTGCTACTTATGGCGGACTTCATCAACTAGCTACAACACTCGGTTATGATGATGTAGCAGAAATTCTGGAAACTACATTGAACGAAGAAAAAGAAACAGATGAAAAGTTAACAGATATCGCAGAAAATCATGTTAACTACGATGCAAGCGTTGAAGAAGAAGAGTGAGATAGGCCGCTAACACATAGCATGTGAAATATTGTACCAGTGGCCGCCGGCCGGAGAGTAATATCTCCGGTTTTTTTATTTTATAAACTACTCCTTATTTTAAGTATTTGTTTTGCCAGCGCAGGCGTTCCATCGATCTTAAATGAATATGGAAGACCAAGAATAGCAGAAATAACAGGATAAACATTCACGTTTTCAAATGAGTCGATTTTTATATTTTTAAATGCTGGTCCCCAAGCAAAAAAAGTGGCGTGCATATCTTTTATCAGATATGCATTGAATCCGTGGGCGCCTGGATTTAACTTACGACCACGATTCGCAAAGGTATAGGGCCAGTCAGGTATCAATAATATATCTCCGATACGATTCATACGATCATCGGATTTACTATAATGCAGATACGCCGGCATGTTCGTTGGCAAATAAGTCTTGAAATATTTTTCCTGTTTTTTTAATTGCTGATATAAAGGAAGAATATCCTTTTTATTTTTTGCATACAAGGCCACCAACTCCAATCCACGGGGAATAACAAATTTGGAAGAATCAACAACTGCCGGCATGAATAAATGACGACTCGTATCTATCCTTGTCATTCCGTGATCAGCTAAGAAAATAAAATTCACCGGTAAGCCGGTCGCGCTGACTGCCTTAACCATTTTACCAATGGCAGCGTCAACTCCCAACACTGCTTCACGTGTTTCCGGTGCATCAGGACCGTAAGTATGTCCCGCATGATCTACATCACTGATATAAAAAGTAATCAGGTGCGGACGTTTTTCAACTGGCAATTGTAACCAGTTTACTACCACCTGTATTCTTTGATCTATAGTAAAAGATTCGTTGCTCTCATATTTATAATAATAAGTAGGACGGGTTTGCTGAATAGCGGCTTCCGATCCTATCCAATAAAAACTGGCAGTGAGCATTTGTTGTTGTTCCGCCAGCACCCATAACGGCGTACCTCCATACCACTTGCCATCGCCGACAGTACTGTCACCTTTCATAGAATAAACCTGCTCAATCGTTTTGTCATAAAAATAGTTACTGACGATACCATGATGAGAAGGATATAAACCCGTAACAAGGCTATAGTGATTAGGAAATGTAAGACTGGGATAAGAAGGGATCATCGAAGCGGCACGTACGCCGCTATTGCTTAATGCTAATAAATTACCAGCCTGGTATTTTTCTGCATAATCATAACGGAACCCATCGGCAGAGATAAGTATGACATAAGGCTTTTTCTGTTGTTCAATACTGTTACTACGATTACTTACTACCTGCTGTAGTGGATCTGACTGCGAAAATGAATGGCAGTAAAGGGAAAGAAGAAATAAACCAATGGCAATTTTTCTCATTGGCCAAAAGTAGGGAAATGTCAGTCATGTATGACAGTGGCAGGTAGGATATTAAGAATTAAGAGTTATGAATTACGCGGTCTTCAATACATGTAACTGCCGGCTGAGTGGCATGATCACCTTTACTGTACAACCTTTACCCGGCTCTGAGTCGATGCAAAATTTCCCATTGACCAATTCACACCGGCTTTTCATATTTTTTAACCCTATGCCATCGGCTCTAAGTTTTTTATTAAATCCTTTTCCATCATCCGCGATCGTTAAGATCAAATCATTATCCTTTTCTTCCAGGGTGATATTTGCTTCATGCGCCGACGCATGCTTGAGTATATTATTGATCTGCTCCTGTATGATCCTATACAAAGTCAACTGCTGACGGTCATCTAATTTTTTTGCTAAACAATCAGGAAAAGAAAAATTAAATTTCACTTCAGAACTGTTCCTCATACGACCTATTAATCCTTCAAGCGCTTCTTTCAATTCAATTTCCTGTTCCCTCAACGGCATCAGTGAATTCGATAACCTCCGGATCTCGTTGATACAATCATCTGTGAGACGTACACTTTCTTCCAGGAACTTATTTGGCTCCGGCATTCTTGTAAGTACAGCTGTAATCATCAGCTTCACCGAAGCGAGTATCTGGTTAATATTATCATGCAGTTCCTTTCCTATCTCACTCCTTTCCTTTTCCTGTCCCTCGATTGTTGCCTCCAGGATAGCTTTTTGCTGACGTGTTTTTTCAGCATCCAGTTTTTGTTGCAACATCGCCTGATCAGTAACATCCTGTAATACACCAATCATTCTTGTAGGACGACCATTGGTATCGCGTATGATATAACGTCTGTCGAAAATATATTTATATGTTCCATCGGCACATCGAAAACGATAATTATCATTCCAATGTTCCTCACCTCGTGCCAGTGCAGCACCCATTTTATCACTGAGATTATCAAGATCATCGTGGTGAATATTTGCCCACCACCAATTATAATCCTTCTTTGCTTCTTCGGGGTAACCAAATATTTTTACTTTTTCATTCCAATGACCTTTATTATTGATCATATCCCAATCCCATACCGGATCATCAGTGGCACGTGAAATTATTTCGTAGCGTTTATTACTTTCCTGCAACTTGATCTGGTTGCGTTTTCTTTCAATACTGTACTGAATTGTTTTACGAAGGATCTTTTCATCAAAATCACCTTTCATCAGGTAATCCTGTGCGCCAGCCTGGATTGCTTGCAGCGCCGTTTCCATATCTGCCTGTCCACTTAATATGATTATGGGCACATAAGCAAACACGCTATTAATGGATAAAAAAGTTTCCAATCCACTACTATCAGGAAGATTAAGATCAAGGAAAATAAGATCGGGCTGAGTATAAGCCGCCAGTTTTATCGCTTGTGTGAGATTTTCTGCATGCACTTTTTTTCTTGCGGATAACTCTGCCAGGGTAAGATATTCTTCGAGTAATGTGGTATCAAGAGGATTATCTTCAATAATGAGTATTTCTTTAAGTTTTTCCATAGCAAGTGGGGGATGTAAGAATTTAATTGGTCGGTTGTCTGGTGCTATTCAACCAAAAATTTTCAATGTTTAATAAAACATCAATCTGTAATATTATTATCGCCTTCCGGCAAATGTAGACATGATTAATGATCAAACTTGTCAACTTAAGTGTATTCCATTATCTACTAATTTCTTTCTTGTTCTAAATCAATATTTAATACTTACAGGAGACTGATCTTCGGGAGACTGAAAAAGAAAGTGGAGCCCTTATCAGGTCGTGATTCTACCCATATCTGTCCACCATGTCGTTCAACGATCTTCTTACATATCGCAAGACCAATGCCAGTTCCACTATATTCATTCTTTGCATGCAATCTTTGAAAGATGATAAATACTTTTTCAAAGAATTTCGGATCAATACCAATACCATTATCCTGCACAGAAAATATCCATCTTGTTTCTTCTTCCACACAATCAATAGAAATGATCAGCGGATCAGAACGATGATACTTTAATGCATTACCAATAAGGTTTTGAAATACCTGTTCCAGCTGGGTTTTACTTCCTGTGACCACCGGCATCGGGAAGTATACATTGATCGTTGCTTTTTCTTCCTGGATATTATTGGTGTATACACGAATCACGTTTTGAATCACGTCATTGCAATCCACCGGTTTTTTATCATAATGACCAGTTCCTGCTCTAGAGAATTTAAGCAGATCATTGATCAATGTTTTCATTCTTTCCGATCCATCGACTGCAAAATGTATATACTGTTTTGCTTTCTCATCCAGGTCTGTGTTGTATTTTTTCTCCAGCAATTGTAAAAAACTGCTCACCATGCGCAAAGGTTCCTGGAGATCATGACTGGCTACATACGCAAATTGTTCGAGTTCCCTGTTTGATTCAGTCAGTTGCTTATTTAATACTTCGAGGTGCTGCTTCGCTTTGATGCGTTCAGTGATGACTTCGGTAAACAGCATAATACCGCCGATCTTACCGGTATTCGTTTTCCATGGATGTATTTCCCAGCGAAGCCATTCATGCGTACCATCAGCACGGATAAATGGATCCTGTTCACGGATCTCTACCGCACCCTGAAGACAACGTTGATGAATAGCTTTCCATTCCGGCATATTATTTATCTCCGGAAATATATCATAATGACTTTTACCAATGATATCCTGGCCATCCAATTCATAATCTTTATACCAACGATCACTCACTACCATATACCGGAGTTGATCATCAAACATGGCAACTGATGCAGGATTATGCTTTACAAATAACCTGATCTGCTCTTCCTGCACACTTGATTTTTGTTCTAATAATTTTTTTTCCGTAATATCTCTTCCTTCGGAGATCAGCAATATTATGTTACCGCTATCATCCCTTACGGGTTTGATAGAAAAATCAATCTCGGCAATTTTGCCTCCTTTGCCGACAATTTGTGTTTCATAGCGGATAAATTCACCCTTCCCCGCTTTTATAGTGGATTCTTTTAATTGTTGTTTTATTTCCGGTGTAAGGCTCCACCAGTAAGCATCGTAACAATGTTTGCCTATCACATCTTTTGCTTCTATTCCTGCAAAATCCAGTATTCCTTCATTTACTTCTGTTAAAATGCCATCGGGTGTTGTTAATCCAATAAATTGAAATTGCGAATTAAAAATGGCTTCATATCTTTTCTGATCATTGATAATTTTTTGTTCAATCAATTTCTGTTCAGTAATATCCATCAACAATCCATTATACAATGTTCCCTTATCACTTTTCACAGCAATGACAGAAGAGCCCCGCCACCATAATATACGTCCTCCCGGATACAACAATCGTCCTTCATAATGCCAGGGTGTGTTATTTTTCTTTGATTGTTCTATCGACGTTCTCCATTGCTCCCGGTCATCAGGATGTACATAATCCTGCAACTTGTGCATTTCTTCAGGAGCAATACCAAAATACTCTCTCAGTTTTGGGCTTACATAAGTAAATCCAAAACTTCCATCCTGTTGTTCCAGCCATTGATAAATAACACCGGGAACATTTTGGGTCAGGTCCCTGAAACGCGTTTCATTTTCAATAAGCTTATGCTCCGCTTCTTTACGTTGCGTTATGTCCATATGAATACCAGCAACACGCAAGACTGTTCCATCCGGTCTTCTATCAATCACCACTCCCCTGTCCAATATCCATTTTATTGATCCGTCTTTATGAAAGATCCTGAACTCACTGACATGATGATCAATTTTATTATTCTGGTATAAGCGACGATTTTCTTCAAGTATGATTTTATCTTCGGGATAAATGATTTCCCACCAAAGATTCTTATTGGCAGTAAATTCACCTGGCTTGTACCCAAGTAAATTTTTAATGCTATCTGAAAAAAAGTTGATCCCTGTATCAAAATCATGTTCCCATGAGTTATCTCCAATACTATTGATAGTAACGCGAAGTCTTTTTTCAAACTCTGTTTTTTGATCCTGCGCTAATTTGCTCTCAGTAAGATCACGTGTTACTTTAGAGAAACCAATGAGATTTCCCTGTTCATCATTTACAGCAGTGATTGTTACAAATGCCCAGAACCTGCTTCCGTCTTTTTTTACGCGCCAGCCTTCATCTACAGTTTTTCCGTTCTGCTTTGCATCGGCCAGTAACCTATCAGGTACTCCTTTTTCTCTGGCTTCTTTTGGATAAAAAACACGGAAATTTTCTCCAATAATTTCTTCTGCTCTATATCCTTTAATGCGTTCGGCTCCTTTGTTCCAGTTAATGATTTTACCGTCAGGATCAAGAAATATGATCACATAATCCTGTATTTCTTCGATCATTTGAGTATACCGCAATTCACTGGCATGCAGTTCGCGGGTGCGTTCTTTTATAGCTATCTCTAATCGTTCATTATATTTTCTTAGCTGTTCTTCTTTTTCTTTCAATTCGGTAATATCTTCCGAAATACCGATCATATAAAGTGGATTTCCTGTTTCATCCCGAATGACGATCTTCTTTGTACGCAGCCAACGCAACCCATGATCCGGTGTCGTAATAGGCTCCTCGGCAATCACGGGCTTATTTGATGCAAATACTTCTTTATCCTTTGATCTGAAAAAATCGGCCTCTTCTTTTAGAAAAAAATCATAGTCAGTTTTTCCCAGTAATTCTTTTCTTGTATGCCCGATCAGTTCTTCTCCGGCCTTATTAATGCTTTTATAGCGCAGATCATTTCCGTCTTTAACAAAAACCATATTCGGGATATTCTCATAAATAGCATTCACGAAAACATTGGAATTGCGGAATTCCTGTTCAGCTTTCTTTCTTTCTTCTATTTCCTGTAACAACCAATTATGGATATTATTATTTGATCTTGCTGATCTGAGGATGATCAGAAAAAACACGATCATAGATATCAGGGAAAACATGGCCAGCGCGATTGAATCTCTGAACCATCCCGTTCTATTGGCTATCTGATGAATGACTCCAAGTAACAATGGAAAGAGTAACACAAAAGGAAGAAACATTCTTGCCATTCTTCCACCGGTTTTATTACTGGTAATAACAGACATTACACCGTAATTGTATTCACCCAATAATAAAGCGCCTGTTACCAACAAGAAACAGATAGAAGAGCCGGGAACCATTTTCAAAAAAGACAGGAACCGCGGATAGTCATTACCGATTCCATAAATAGTTCCGATAACACTGAATAATGAAAGAATGATTAATGAAAATAAAATGTATTGCAGCACCTTTCTTTTTTCTGACATTGATACTTTTAGTAAAAAAGCGATGCCTAATAATATAAAGCAGGCTGCAGATGTATAATGCATCCGGGTTACCGGGTCAGTAGGATCGCCTTTCAACCTGGTTAGCAGCAAATCCAGTTTTGCATCAAACAAATGAAACAGGTCAGCCATTCTTACTGCTCCCTGGATGATCAATATCCACGCGACCATGATGCTGAACAGCATAAAACTTCCGTTTACGGGTCTGAATGTGATCAGTACCACAGCAGTGCCAGCTAACAGGAAACTGAAAGCGCCCATCGGATTGAGCTGCGATACATAGAAAGGAATGTGTAGATGAGTATAGAGATAAGAATTATACCCGGCCAAAAATAGAAAAGCAATCAGCAATGTTGTAAGACCGGCACAAATGCTGACGAACTTTAATCTTTTTCTTAACCGCACATGATAAGGAGTAGTAGTTCTGCGTCCACTCATTTCTATAGGATATGTTTATGGAAATAATTTTTGAGAGTAAATTTTCCATTTGCAGAGAAATCTATCTGAAATTAGATCATTCTACTTAAATAAATAATTTTTTACCCCCTATTATAAATGGACTTATATTATATAATAGAAGGAAGGATTTATCAATAATTGGTTCAGGTTTACCATCACGATGCTACCATGCATCAGTGATGCATAGAAGATCTGACCCTCCATTTAACTTAACTAAACTCTTATTAATTTATAGTGAAAACTCTTACATAACCTCCCCGGGTTCTTAATCTGGTAAACCTGTTAAAACCCATTCGTCTGACCGTAATCCTTTATGTTCAAAACAATTAGCCCCTTATATTGGCCACCAGATGGGCAATTCGCATTTTTTCTGTTTCTTTGCCCGGCCAACAACTCATTCTTATTATGAAAGATGTTATAATCGCAGTCAATTTCTCTGAAGCCTCGCTAAACGCGGCCCGCTATACAATCGGTATGCTTAGTGGCAAAACCGACACCCGGGTTATTCTGTATAGCATGTATGAAAAGGACGATGAGTCCGATACTACCTGCCAGTACCTGGAAACCCTAAAAGCAGAAATGACGGCAAAGGGGGTCACTAATATTGAACTGATCAATGAGATCGGTGATGACCTGGTAGATAGCCTGAGCCGGCTGGCTCACCAGAAAAATGCCGAACTGATCGTGATGGGCATCACCAGCAAAGAAGAATGGAAAAAATATTTGTTTAGCAGTAACAGTCTGAAGATGGCTGAACAAAATATTGCCCCGGTTCTTATCATCCCCGGCAACGCCAGGTATAGCAGTATCAACAATATCGCGCTCGCTTCCGATTTTAAAAATGTGGAAGAGACGACACCCCAACTAGCTATTAAAAATGTACTGGAATTATTTTCTGCCAAACTTCATATTGTGAATGTCGACAGCAGTCACTATGTAACCTTAACAGAAGAATACCTGACACAAAGAGCAAAGTTGCAACAGATATTTGCTGAGTTCAATCCTGAATTCTATTTCATCGGTATGAATGATTTTTATGAAGCAATCGAACGTTTTTCCAAAGACTACGATATCGACCTTATGATCATCATTCCAAAGAATCACTCCTTTATCGACAATCTTTTCAGCAGCAGTCATACAAAGAAACTGGCGTATAATACAACGGTTCCGCTGTTAGCTGCTCATCAGTAAGAATAACAGGCAATAAGCAATGGGCAATAGAGAGTATCTATTGCCCATTGCCTATTGTATGTTGCTCATTGCCAATTGCCTATTGCTTATTGCCTATTCCCTTATTGGTCTTACCTTTGCCTTTCGATTGCTATTTTATGCGCATTAACCTTAGGTATACTAATTCCTTCAGATCCGCGGATATGCTCCCGGCCAACTTTTATATTCCTGATTAACTGATCAGGTATGGTCGTCACTATTGACAATTGCTATTGACCATTTAGTATTCATTTATCAGAAACATTCACTATTGACCATTCACTATTCACTTTATGTCAAAGTCAAATAATAAAATAACTGTTAGTTCAGAGATCGGTACTCTCCGACGTTTACTGGTTCATAGTCCCGATAGCGGTCTTGGCAAAGTGGTGCCGTCAAAAGCACAGGACTGGTTGTTTGAAGACATCGTTCACCTCGATACAATCCGTCGCAAAGAATATGATTATTACACCAAGCTGTTGCTTTATTTTCTTGATCCGGATAAGATCAAAGGAAACCTGGCAAACATTGATGATAGCAAAAACGACTTTGCTTTTTATAAACCAGATAATAAAGATTTCTTCCGTTCAGAAAAAGTAGTGGAGTTGCAATGGCTGCTTGCAGAAATATTAGGGGACAGGGAAATAAAATTAAAATTGGTCGCGTCTGTTTGCGCGATTGAGAATTGCTCTTATGAATTACAGGATCATTTAGGCGGCCTGAACCCTGCACTGCTGGCAAAGATCTTTATCAGTGGTACATTGAATGATAAAGAAATGTTGTTTGCACCAGTGCCTAATCTCATCTTCACGCGTGATATCGGCATTGTGATCAACGATCATATTTTATTGAATAAGCCAGCGAAGAAAGCAAGGACCAGAGAAGCATTACTGGTAAAATATATTTTCTATAATCACCCGCTTTTTGCTGGTTACCGTGAAAATATTATTGAGCTGAATGACACCTCGCATCACTTCCTGCTCCCCAAAGATGGTGATGACAAAAAAGTAACGCTGGAAGGTGGTGATATCATGGTGGTGAGTAAAGATCATTTATTGATCGGTATCAGTGAACGCACGACTATGGAAGCGGCGCATCAATGTATCACAGTTTTATTTGAAAAAAATATTGTCAAAAAAATTA
>JBDTPD010000038.1:0-13550 GCA_039932855.1 Chitinophagaceae bacterium
CTGCCAACTGCCAACTGCCAACTGCCAACTGCCAACTGCCAACTGCCAACTGCCTATTACTCATGATGCGGCTTCGTATCAGCATGTCCCAAACTTTTGCCAGGAGCCACAACATCACGCACCAATTGTTTTAGTTCTTTGATCTCAGGGAACCCGCCATATTCTTTCCTGTCAAATATTTTCTTGCCGTCGATACTGATATGAAAATCACCATTGACCTCACTTGGTTGAAGGCTGATAGCTTTGAGGTCACCGTCAAAAGTGGTCAATAGTTCCTGCGCCATATACGCGGAACGAAGGAGCCAGTGGCATTTTGGGCAATATTCGATGACGATCGTTGGTTTCATTGGTTGACTTTTGGTAATTAAAAATACAACCAAAGTTTTAAAGCGTTTCCTAAATCATCGTAATTTGGGAAATGCTCCAGATAAGTGAATTATTCATATACCCGGTAAAATCATTAGGCGGCATCAGAGTGTCGTCTGCGCAACTGACTGATCGGGGTTTTCAATATGATCGCCGGTGGATGCTGGTTGATGAGAATAACAGGTTTCTAACTCAGCGTGAATATCCGCAAATGGCCCTGTTGCAACCGCATATTCATAATGAAGGATTGAAGATTGTTCATAAAAACGACCCGGCTGAAAGTATTATCATTCCTTTTCTTTCAGAAAAAGATAAGGCAAACGGCTTTGCTAAAACCAATACGGACAAAGTAGTAAACGTTTGGGATGATTACTGTGAGGCGCTGCCAATGGATCAATCGATTAATGAATGGTTCAGTGATCAATTGCATCTAACATGTAAGCTGGTCTATATGCCGGACGAAACAAGAAGAAAGGTTGATCCGAGGTATGCAGTAAATGAAACGAATATCACTTCTTTTTCTGATGGCTATCCTGTATTGGTGATCAGCCAGGCGTCGCTGGATGACTTAAATAACAGACTTGAACATCCTTTGCCAATGAACAGGTTTCGCCCAAACATTGTCATTACCGGAGCCACACCTTATGAGGAAGATGAAATGGAAGTATTCAGGATTGGCGACATAAATTTCTTTGGAGTAAAGTTATCCGCACGCTGTGTAATGATAACAATCAATCAGGATTCGGGTGAGAAGGGGAAAGAACCTTTAAGAACATTATACAGGTATCGATCCATGAACAATAAAGTGTATTTCGGGCAGAATGTTTTATATGAAAACACCGGGGTGCTGAAAATGGGAAATATTATTGAAATTATTAAGAGAAAGCCTGCTGTCAAGTTTGAACACGGATGAAAGAGAGAAAGCTGTTAGCTATTAGCTGTTAGCGCAGATTTTTGAAAATCCCAAACAGTGTTTATTCATTTTTCTTATATAGAATGCTAAACTCACAGCTAATGGCTAATACCTAACAGCTTTTCTCCCTATCCAAACAATTGTTAGTGTTAACTCATACAGTCTACCGAATCGGTAGGAAAGCAGTACATTTGCCTTGAGTAAATGACAAAAAGGAGGCCCGATTATGTTTGATTATAATGAATACCTTTCTACCAAACTTCAGCAGTTAAAAGACACCGGATCTTACCGGTATTTTTTAGAAGTAAATAAAAGTGCCCAGCACTTTCCGCATTTCTATTACAGCAATAACGAAAATGTACAACGATCAGCCATCAACTGGTGCAGTAATGATTACCTGTGCATGAGTACACATGAAGATGTGATTGCTAAACTAAGTTTTACTTCTCACCGCAGCGGTGCCGGTAGTGGAGGTACAAGAAATATTTCAGGTACTACTATTCATCATCGTGAGTTGGAACAAACATTGGCGCAATGGCATGAAAAAGAAAATGCCTTACTTTTCGCGGGTGCCTATTTAGCAAACGTAACAACGTTACAAACTCTCGGTCGTCATATTCCCGATCTCGTTTTTATTTCTGATGAGCGTAATCACGCCTCTATGATCGAAGGCATGCGCGCAACAGATAATCAAAAGATCATTTTCCGTCATAATGATTTAACTCACCTTGAAGAGATCTTACAATCATTACCTGCTAATGCACCAAAGCTGGTTGCTTTCGAATCTATTTATTCTATTAGTGGTACTGTTGCACCCGTTGCAGAACTTCTCAAGCTGACTAAAAAATATAATGCACTTAGTTATGTTGATGAAGTGCATGCTGTTGGGTTGTATGGACATGATGGAGCAGGTGTGTTGCAGCAGGAAGGATTACAAGCTGAAGTAGATATCATCAATGGTACTTTGTCAAAAGCCATTGGTGTATTTGGTGGATATATTGCTGCTTCACAAATGATCATTGATTTTATCCGCAGTTTTGGAAGTGGTTTTATTTTTACCACCTCATTACCGCCAGCTGTATGCAGCGCTGCTAATAAAAGTATCCAGGTCATTCGTGAGGATTATGCATTGCGTCGATTGTTTCATGAAAATGTATCTCATTTACGTACTTCCTTGAAACTAGCCGGCATTATTTTCAAAGAAAATGATTCACATATTACCAGCGTGCCTGTTGAAGGTGCCAGTCATTGTCGTGAGGTAGCGCAACAGTTATTGCACGGGCAGGGTGTGTATCTGCAACCGATCAATTATCCAACTGTTCCTAAAGGTGAAGAATGTTTACGCATTATTATTACTGCTAAGCATCAGCCAAAGCATATCAACCATCTTGCTCACAGCCTGAAAAAAGTGTTACATGGAAACGATACGACTGATTGGAAGAAATTCCCGGCTGTCTCTGCTGCAGATTGATATAGCAAAACAAAAGATTAAAGACGCGTTTCCGGAAATGAAAGTAGAAGTGATCGCGCGAAGCAGCAAAGGTGATCAGCTGCAGGATATCCCTTTGCATACTGTCGAAGGCAGTGATTTTTTTACCCAGGATATTTTTGATGCCTTAAAAAATGATGAAGCTGATATAGCTGTTCATTCACTCAAGGATATGAGCAGTGAACATTTCTTTGGAAATAATCGCTTTGCTGTTATCGATAGAGATGATACCAGGGACGTTGCTATTTTCAATCAAAGTGTTATTGAAAAAATTAAAGCAGGTCAACCCATAATCATCGGCACCTGTTCCCCTC
The DNA here is from genome assembly GCA_039932855.1 of Chitinophagaceae bacterium. GTDB lineage: Bacteria > Bacteroidota > Bacteroidia > Chitinophagales > Chitinophagaceae > JAJKIP01. The sequence continues at coordinate 3,083 of JBDTPD010000038.1, forward strand.
GTCGCGAAGAGATGGCCACAGTGTTCCTGAAAAAGGCATTACCTCAACTACACGATCATATTATTATTGAAACGAAACCTATCCGGGGCAACGTAGAAACAAGATTACGCAAACTTGATAGCGGTGAGTATGATGCAACGATACTGGCTACGGCTGGCTTAAATCGTTTATTGCGTAGCGAAAAAGATGCACCACTGGTTAAAAAACTTTTAGAAGATAAACGTTTAATGCTATTACCACTCATCGAATGTGTACCGGCACCTTGCCAGGGCGCTGTTGTAATAGAAACCGTCAACAACAATAAGAAGGCAATAACTGTTCTCGAGCGTATCAACGAACAAAAATTATTTAATGATTGCATAGCAGAAAAAAAAGCAGCTGTGGAATATGGAAGAGGATGTCTGCAAAAATTTGGCGTTACTACTTTACCATATGATGATCGCTCCACTTTGTATGCAGCTGGTCGTGATGAAAAAGAAATTGTTTTTAATTATTGGTACAGCATGCCTGAATTATCGATTGTGCAAAAGAATTTTTTCAACAGTACCGATCATATGGGACAATTCTTTGAATATGAAGCTGAGCATAATGAAATAAAAATTACATCACCGGTTGTTTATATAGCTAACTATAAAGCTGTTCAGGAAAAAGACTTAGTGCAATCTCTTCAGCAACGTAAAGTATGGGCGGCTGGCACCAAGACATGGTATGAGTTAGCCAAACAAGGCATCTGGGTAGAAGGTTGTGCCGATGCATTCGGACTTGAATTTTTAGAAAAAGCATGGCAGATGCCATTGACTAATATTAATAAAGAAGATGTGCAGGTGATTACTAACCAGCAGGGTGCTTTTGCATGGAAGCAAAAAGGCTGGAACACATCAGGTACCTATGAAACAAAGGCAGAGCAGAAACCTGAATTGGTAAAACAGATCGGTAATGCAGATATTATTTTCTGGACAAGCTACCAGCAGTATCAGTTATATAAAGATGTATTGAAAAAAAATGTGCAACATGTTTGTCCGTCAGGTGAGACAGCCGTATTGTTGCGCACAGCCGGACTTGAACCAATTGTATTTCCGAATATTAAAGCATTTCAACAATGGAAAAAAACTTCTTCCCACTGAATCAACGCAGGTTGAGAGCAGGCAGTCATATCCGTGAACTCACAGCGGGTGTAAGATTATCGCATAAGAGTTTTATACAACCACTGTTTGTTGATGAAGCCATCGATGAACCACGTTCAGTAAATGGACTGGCTGGTGTGCAGGTAGAAACTATTCAAACTGTTTTACATACTATTGAGCAATCGCTGGCGAATGACATTCATAAATTTTTATTATTTCCGGTACCGGCGAATAAAAAAGAAACGGATTTTGATTTCTCCTATGCTGTATCTGTTGTAAAGGAAATAAAGGAACAGTTTGGTGATGATATTTGGTTGTCTTCTGATGTATGTCTATGCAGTTATACCACGCATGGTCATTGTGGAATTCTCAATCATGATCATAGCCGGTTAGAAAATAGTAAGACAGTAGATATACTGGCGCATTATTCTTCTTTGCTCGCAAACGCTGGAGTTGATTGTATTGCTCCGAGTGATATGACTGACGGACGTATTGGAGCTATCCGTAACAGGCTTGATAGTTTGAAGATGGAAGAGGTCAGCATCATGAGCTATGCGGCAAAATTCAGTTCTCAGTGGTACGGTCCTTTCCGTGATGCCTGTCATTCCGCGCCTAATACAAAAGGATTGCAGAATCGCAAAACTTACCAGTTATCACCTTTTAATATCAATGACGCGCTGGCTAGTGCCCTTCGTGATGAAAAGGAAGGAGCCGATATATTAATGGTTAAGCCGGCCGCTTTGTATACAGATGTGATTGCGAAGGTGAAACAACAGACATTAAAACCCGTAGCTGCTTATCACGTAAGTGGAGAATATGCTGCGGTGGAACTATTGGCAGCCCAGGGATTGTTGAACAGGCAGACTGCGCACCTCGAAGTATGGGCCGCTTTGCAAAGGAGTGGGGCGGATATAATCATCTCTTATGCTGCAAATCAAGCAAAAGAATGGATTGAGAACATGGAATATTAAGATAATTCAAAAGTAAAAGTCTATAAATTTTGTGGACTAACTGCAAGTAGCTATTTTTGGCAGATTGCGCTTTATATTTTGATAAGTGCAAACAACAAACTCACCATGGAAGGAATAATTAAGGCAAATAAAAACCAGCTTTACCCGGTTTTTCTCAAGCTGCAGGAGCTAAGACTTTTGCTGGTTGGGGGAGGCAATGTAGGGCTGGAAAAGCTGAACTCCCTTCTTTCCAATTCTCCTGAAACAAATATCACGATCGTTGCGCCGATGATCCGTGAGGAAATGAGGACATTGGTAAAAGATTATCCTTTGTGCAAATTGGTCGAAAGACCTTTTGAAGAAAGTGACCTGGATGAAAAGGATCTTGTCATTTGTGCTACTGATAATAGAGAACTTCATAAGAAGATCAAATATATTTCTCATCTACGTGGTATCCTGGTAAATGTGGCTGATACACCTGATCTCTGTGATTTTTATTTAGGTAGTATCGTACAAAAAGGAAGTTTGAAGATTGCGATTTCTACTAATGGCAAATCGCCAACCATAGCCAAGCGTATTAAGGAAGTGATCAATGATATGATACCTGCGGAAATGGAAAATGTATTGGATAATATACAAACCATCAGGCAGGGAATGAATGGCGACTTTGGTGAAAAAGTGAAACAACTTGATGAGTTAACAAGTGTGCTCGTAGCTAAACGAATTACTTTACCTGAGACAACTAAAAAAGAATCAAAGAAATGGCCACAGATAGTAAAGTGGTGCCTGTTTGCTTTCTTTTTTATGATCGTTGGTCACACTATTCTCTCATATATGCCATTAGGAGAAATAGTCGATGGAGTTAAATCTGTTGGCAAACAAATAGACAATAAGACCTTCTTATTAATGCTTATCACTGGTTTTATTGCACAGATGGCTGATGGATCATTAGGAATGGGATATGGTACCATCTCTACTACTTTCCTGTTAGCTTATGGAGTTAGTCCTGCTATCGTTAGTAGCCGTGTACATGCTGCGCGTGTTTTTTCCAGTGGTGTATCAGGATATAGTCATCACCGGTTTGGCAATATCAATAAAAAATTATTCAAGACATTAGTTATTCCGGGTATTATAGGTGCGATCATTGGTGCGGCACTTGCATTCTTTGGACAGAAGTATTCTGATTATGTACGTATCCCGCTTTCTATCTATACACTCTACCTTGGATATTTTATCATCCGCAAAGCGTTTAAGAAAAAAACGAATAAAGACAAAGTAAAAAATGCCGGATGGCTCGCTTCACTCGGAGGTTTTCTCGATGCCTTTGCTGGTGGGGGTTGGGGTACATTGGTCACGAGTACATTAATGTCCAAAAGAAGAAGCCCCCGTTATGTAATCGGTTCTGTTTGTCTTGCAGAATTCTTTGTGGTACTGACAAGCTCTATTACTTTTTTTATTCTGCTCAAAAGTCTCCCTATTATAGAGGTGGCTGGTCTTGTTATCGGCGGTGTTATCGCAGCTCCCATAGCTGCACGATTGGTAGGAAAGCTGCCATTGAAAACGATGTTTATTGCTATAGGCGGTTTTGTTCTCCTGGCAAGTTCCAATACCTTATGGAACGCAATTAAACACGTAATGCACTAACAGTCGTTCGATTTTTATCTTTAATTCCTGAAGCAATAAAATTAGTAGTCTATTATTTTTGTGGACTAATAATTAACTTTTATGTTTGCACTGAAATTATTGATTATGGATAAGTTTTCCCTTCTGCGATGTTGTAAAATGTGCCTTCTGCCGGTTGTTCAACTGGTATAAATTTCATTCCCTTTTTTTGAGATAATAGTATACTAAAACAATAGACTAATAGAAACCAATAAAATCTCCCAGGCTATGACACACGAATCGGCTTCATTGTTTACAAAAAAAAGAAGCAGTAATTATATCCGAGCAATTATTGTTCTCCTGTTGATCCAGGTATCTGCAATAACTTTATTTGCACAGGAAACAACACTCATCGAAGTATCAGGTAAGGTAACTGATCAGGAAAACCAGCACCCGATTTCAGATGTAAGCGTACAGATAAAAGGAACGGTAGCTGGAACAATCACTAATAAAAATGGTGACTTCAGGTTGCGTACCCGTTCCAAACTTCCTTTCACGCTTACCTTCTCTTCAATCGGTTTTAAACAACAGGAATTTCAAGTGACCAGTCTTGGATCTGATCTGCAGATCGCACTGGTTACACAAACCATTTTGGGAAATGATGTAGTTGTAACGGCATCCCGTGTAGCAGAAAGCATTCTCAAATCACCGGTAGCGATTGAGAAATTAGATATACGTGCGATCAGGGAAACACCTGCTCCGAGTTTTTATGATGCATTGGAGAATGTAAAAGGTGTACAGATGACTACATCGAGTCTTACTTTCAAAGTACCCAACACAAGAGGATTTAATATTCCTAATAATTTTCGCTTCATGCAATTGGTAGATGGAGTAGATATGCAGGCTGCTACATTAGGTGTACCCCTGGGAAATGCGATCGGACCCACAGAGCTGGATATACAAAGTGTAGAGATCACACCCGGTGCTGCTTCTGCATTATATGGTATGAATGCCATCAATGGAATGGCTAACCTGATCACTAAAAATCCATTTAACTACCAGGGATTAAGTATTTATCAAAAAACTGGTGTCAATCATGTTGATGGAGTCGATCATGACCCGGCTATTCTTACTGAAACAGCCGTGCGATATGCCAAAGCGTTTAATAACAAGTTTGCTTTTAAAGTAAACTTCAGTTACATGCAGGGTACAGATTGGCGTTCTAATACAAGACTTGATCAGAATACAAATAATCTGAAAAGCGCTAACCCTAATTATCCCGGATTGAATGGCGCAGGGAATGCGGCATTTGACGGATGGAATAAATATGGTGATGATGCATTGGCAGGAAGTAATGTTGTTTCTATTGGTGGATTGACGATCGATGGAAATACTAATCAAACATTACGCGTTGCGCGCACCGGCTATTGGGAAACAGATCTGGTAAGTCCACGTGTAGATAACCTAAAAGTAGATGTAGCGCTTCATTATCGTTTAAATGAAAATGCTGAATTATCTTATTCTTATCGTGTTGGTAAAATGGATGGTGTATTTCAACGGGGAAATAAGATACAATTAGACAACGTGATCGTACAGAATCATCACGTAGAGCTAAAAGGAGCTAATTACGTAATCCGCGGGTATGTTTCTATAGAAAATACCGGTAACTCTTATAATGTAAAGCCATTGGCCGATAACCTTGATCTGTATAGCGGTGGTGCAACAGATACCAAGACAGCAACAAGCTGGGGTACGAAATTCAAAAATGCATTGAATGCTTACGGTACTACAAACGGTGGCCTGAATGAAGCTAACCTGGCTGCTGCAACAGCTTACGCACGTGCACAAGCTGATGCCAGCCGTGTACAACCAGGTACACCGGAATTTGAAGCGTTAAAGAAAACGATCATCGGTATCAATAACTGGGATATCAAATCAAGTTCTATTCCTGATGCTCCTGAAACAGGTGGTGCGGCATTGATCCAAAAAAGCCGTTTGTATCATGTAGAAGCGCAATGGGATCTTTCAAAATATGTAAAAATAGTTGACCTGTTGGTTGGTGGTGATGCACGTTTATATGAGATTATTCCTGATGGAAATAATTTCGTTGACTTCACCCGCCCGATTGCAGATCGTAACAAACCTGATAAGGATGGCAACTACGGTAAAAACGTACATTATAAAAAAATAGGAGCCTTCACACAGGTAACGAAAACATTCTTTGAGGATAAATTAAAACTGTTTGGATCAATACGTTTTGACTATAATCCTGAATTCAATCCGGAGTTTACACCGCGTATAGCGGCAGTGTATACTGTTCATCAAAGGCATAATTTCCGTGTCACCTACCAGCAGGGATATCGTTTCCCCGCATTGTTTGAAGCGTTGTCATATGTAAACAATGGCCGTGTGAAAAGAGTAGGAAGTCTTCCTTACATCAACGAAGGATTAGGCTATCTTGAGAATAGCTATACACAGACATCCGTTATTAATTTCAATGCAGTCGTTGCGGCACAGGGAAATACAGATGCAGCTGCATTAGCTAACAGAAATTTACTGGTAGTAGCTAATCTTCCGGATGCACGCCCTGAAAAGATCAGTTCTTTTGAAGTAGGATATAAAAGCGTGTTGTTTGATAATAAAGTAGTAGTCGATATCGATGCATATAGCAATATATACAATGGCTTCCTGGGACAAGTGCAGGTGTTTGTACCAAAAGCTGAGACAGTAGGATCAGATGGGGCAGTTATTGCTATGCTGGATAGAAACAGGGATGCGACAGCAGCAAGTGGTGGTAATGCAGCGAGTAATGGACAGGATCGTTATCGTGTATACACCAATGCAAAGAATTCCTATCACAACTTTGGTTCTGCATTAGGACTTACATATGTTTTCTATAAGAAATTTACTATCTCTGGTAATGTCAGTCTTAATAAAATGAAAGCTACTAAATCAAGCGACATTTTTGTAACAGGCTTTAATACACCAGAGTGGTCAACCAATCTTTCTTTTGGCAACCGTGAAGTGATAAAGAATGTTGGTTTCAATATCGTGTGGAGATGGCAGGATTCATTCTTATGGGAAAGTCCATTGGTTACTGGTGGTATTTCTGCTTATAATACTATCGATGCGCAGGTGAGTTTCAAGTTCCCGAAACTGAACTCAACGTTGAAGGTAGGAGGGGCTGATATATTTAATCATCGCTATCTGCAGTATGCAGGAGGACCAACGCTGGGTGCTTTGTATTATGCAGCTATTACTGTGGATGGATTATTGAAATAATAAATGGCAACGCAATAGAAATACCATCTTTTTAAAAATATTAAAATCGTATCAGGATCAAATCAATATACTATGGCCAGAATAACACCCGTTAAAGAAACAGATCTGCAGCCATCCCTTAAGATAGCTTTCGAAAGACATATACATGGCTATGAGGATCGGATTACAAATACGAAGGCCACTTTGGGTCATTCACTACCCGCCTTCGAAGCATATATGCAGTGGTACCCACTTTATCAGGAAATTGAAAAGATATTGGGAAAACGATTGGCTTATCTTTTTGCGTATTCTATTTCCGAAGCCTCAGGATGCAGTTTATGTGCGGCTTTTTTTCGGAAAATAATTATTGAGGCAGGAGAAAGAACAGATCAGCTGATGCTAACAGCTTCGCAAAGAAATGTCCTTGAATTCGGCGCAAGTATTGCCCGTTACAAGGGAAATATTGCAAACCATGTTTATGATGCGGTCGCTCTTAATTATACCAAAGCAGATATGGTGGTTCTTATTGCTTTCGCTGGTCAGATGATTGCGACAAATATTTTTAATAACGTAGTAGAAACAGATGTTGATCAATACCTGGAGAAATATCAAACTGTACTGAAATACAGATAATGTCAATGAGATAAAAATTTGAGAGAAGTTAACAACTGAGGATGCAGGATATTCCATAATTTTATTCAAAAATAAGTTCATGGATAAGATATATTTAAGCGATTCGGGCCCCAAGGTTTCTCCTGCCGTGTATGGTTTTTGGAGATGGGAAGATACAAGTGCGTCAGGAGCTGATGCAATGGAAAAGATCATCAACCTTTGCCTGGAACTGGGTATTAATACATTTGACCATGCTGATGTGTATGGAGGCTATCAATGTGAAGAGTTGTTTGGTAATGTTATTAAGCAACATTCGTTTAAACGCGAAGATCTTGTCCTGTTTACCAAGTGCGGCGTTAATATTCCTCATGCAAACAGGCCCGAGATAAGAGTCAGGCATTATGATACTTCATCGAAGCATATCTTAAAGAGCATCGATAATTCATTGAAGAAATTACGGACAGACTATATCGATATTTTTTTATTGGATCATCTCGATCCGTTGTCGAACCTGGAAGAAACGGCGTTGACATTGGAAAGGTTGAGAACATCTGGTAAGATCAGGAACATTGGAGTCGCCAACTTCTCAGTGTTTCAGCACCAGTTACTGGCCTCTTATCTTCATGTTCCTATTGTTACCAATCATATTGAACTAAATATTCTCAATACTACAGCGCTTGATAATGGCCAGATCGATTATATCAAACAACGCTATATGCGCCCGCTGGCTGCAGCCCCACTGGCAGGTGGCAGGATAGAAAACGGTACAGATGAACTTGCGATCCGTGTTCACTACAAGCTGGAAGAAATGGGAAAGAAATACGGAAAGAATATTGAATCCATTGCCGTGGCCTGGTTGATCAAATTAGGCGCCTTACCATTGATAGGTACATTGAATGAACAACGTATCCGAAATATTGCTGATGCTTTCACTATCGATCTTGAACAACAGGATTGGTACGAATTATATAACGCTTCGAGAGTGAAGTCGCATGTGGTAGATGCGTCTATTACGGAAGCGTAATCTCGCCTGCAGAAGTTAAGAATTAAGGATTATGAATTATGAATGACTGTTAGCATTCATAATTCATAATCCTTAATTCTTAATTGACAGCCCTGTTAACATTTTCTACTCAAAAATTACGGTTAAAAATTAGTCCACTCACTTGGTAGACTTATAAATTTTTATTACCATTGTATTAAGAAATATTACTTCAGTAGCGACGTTTTACTACTGATATTTACTGTTCATTTAACCCGGAAAAAATTATGATTAGTGTGGGAAGTACTTTCTTTAAATATATACTACTGTTTATATTTATAGGTGCTGGTCCGGCGCAAAAAGGATCAGTAACGATCGAAGGAAAAGTAGTAGCCGAATCTACAGGAAAGCCAGTTTATCATGCGCATGTATATGTTCTCGATGGTGAAGAAGAAGCATTGACGGATGTAAATGGTGATTTTCATATTAAAAGCTGGCAAAAAATTCCATTAAGGCTGACGGCTGAAAGACAGGACGCATACCAGAAAGCCAGTGTGGTCGTAAGTGATCCACAGGTAAGACAGCTGATACGTTTGAAAAACCGGTAATAGTATTGACTATGAATCTTAATATCCTTGCATTTGCTATTCCATTATTTACGGGACTTATGCTCCTGGAATATTTTATTGCAAAGAAAAAAAAGCTTCCTTATTTCAACCTGCATAATTCCATTGCGAATGTCAGCGTCGGCATAGCTGAAAGATTGTGTGATGTATTTGTCGCCGGCTTATTCTATTTTATTTATGATGATCTGCAAAAGCATTATGGTTTGTTTCATATCAAACCCGGCGTATTGTTATGGATACTATTATTTATTCTGACAGATTTTGTATGGTATTGGTATCATCGCCTCGCGCATGAGATCAATATTCTTTGGATGGCTCACGTGGTCCATCACCAGAGTGAAGATTTTAATTATACCGCTTCAGCACGTATCACCGTCTTCCAGGCATTTGTTCGTACGGGTTTCTGGGCCGTATTGCCGTTGCTTGGTTTTCCTGCTGGTATGATCACGAGTTTATTGCTGGTGCATGGCTTATACCCTTTCTTTATTCATACACGCCTGATCGGTAAACTCGGTGTGCTGGAATATATACTCGTTACTCCTTCGCATCACCGCGTTCACCATGCCAGTGATGAAAAATATCTTGATAAGAACTATGGAGATGTACTGATCATCTGGGATAAACTCTTTGGCACATTTAAAAAGGAAGAAGAAGAACCGTCTTATGGCTTGACAAAACCTTTAAAGACCTATAGCTTTCTATGGCAGCACTTTCATTTTGCTATTGAGCTTTGGCTCGCCGTGAAGAGTAAGCGTAGTTTTAAAGAAAAGCTGCGTGTAATATTCGGAAGACCCGAGCGTATCGATCCTTCCTTGCGTGAAAAGGCAGAGACCATGTTCAATATCCGTCAGAATCCGGAAGCTATGGAGAAGCCACTTAGCCGCTATGTCATCTGGCAGATCGCTTTATTGCTGAGCGGCCTTTTCTTATTCATTCTTTTTGAGAACCATCTTTCATTGACCCTTAAAACGGGCATCTCGCTTATTATCATACTTACTCTTATCAATTGTGGTGCTATTATGGAACAAAAAAAATGGGTATTCCTGGTTGAGTTCCTTCGCTTATCTGTCGTACTCATGTTACCCTTTTATTCGTTCCAGTTCTGGCAGACCAAGCTGTTCATCGCCTTCCTGCTGGGTGGCGTGTTATTGATGTATTATAGACCCATTAAGAGGAACTATTTATCGTATATCTATAAGTAGATTACTTTATCAGAATGTCTGAACCAGGATTTGGGTGGATTAATAGGATTTAGAGGATATATGGATTGATAATTTAAGAAATGAACACTTGATAGTATTGAGGTCATTT
>JBDTPD010000039.1:0-13542 GCA_039932855.1 Chitinophagaceae bacterium
CAGCTTAGCTTCTCGATCGCGGATGTGACGCCAGGTACCTATAAGATCGAAGCGATAGGTGCTGCGCATAGCTGGTCTATGCAATTGACGATGTTCATCGTTTTTGGACCATTTATAGTGCTGATCATTTGTAAAATGAAGTTGAGCCTCAGATTTATTAAAAAAACTTCCATTCGGAATCTGGTAATAAGCTAATAATTCGTGAGTGTATTGATTAAATAATTTGAAATCTGATTTTCTGAGAAAACGAATGCGCGGATCAATCCTGAATTTCTGATCAGCAAACTCAATGAAAGAAAAGTTATCACCCGAATAAAATCTGCCGACTAATGCATCTTCATCTTTCACCTCATACAGTTTACATTGTTCCAATACTGTATTGGTTTCTTTGATCAATATATTGCCGATAAATTTTCGGGTAAAATAAAGCATGTATAAAAATATAATCAAAAAACAACAATAAGTTACAGATTGATTATTAAAAAACGGGATTCATATCAACACGCTTTTAATCCGTGTCATCCTTATTCGTTCTCAGGCGTAGTAAAGTTATTCCGCTGCAGATCAAATAAGAATTGAAACAGGTTCATTTCAGTCGGAATCTCGAATTTCTTTCTTAATCTATAGCGGCTGATCTCTACACCGCGAACGGAGATACTCATCAACTGTGCAATTTCCTTACTGGACAGATTCATCCGTAAATAGGCGCAAAGTTTTAGTTCATGTGGTTTCAGACTCGGATATTTTTCCTTCAGCCTGATCAGGAAGTCACTATGCACCTTGTTGAAGTGAACAGAAAATTGTTCCCACTCTTCATTTAGTTTTTCTTCCTCTGATAAAATGCGAAGGATCTTTTTCAGATCGGTTGGATCGGCTTTATCATTGCCCGGTTTATTTAAATGCTGCAATTCATCTTTGATCTTCAGCAAAAATTCTTCTTTTTGTACCAGGTGCATAGCTGTAGATGCCAGTTCAGAATTTTTAAACTCGATTTCTGTTTCCAGTTTTTCATTTCTAAGCTTTACCACTTCTTTTTCTGCTTTCTCCAATTCCAGCTGATGCAGGTATGCTAATTTCTTTTGTTCATCCTGGTGCTTTTGTCTCTCTTTTAAAAGTTTCTTCTGTTGTTTTCTATACAACCAATAGGCAAGACATAAAAACAGGAACAGGTATAATAAATAAGCCCAGGTTGTCTGGTACCATGGAGGTAATACAATAAATGTATAACTACTGATAGCTGATTCATTCCGTAAATTATTTCTTGCCTTTACCTGGAAGGTATAAGAGCCTGCAGGGAGATTGGTATATTCTTTCTCTGTTTTCTTTGACCACTCCGACCAGTCTTTATCAAAGCCATCGAGATAATAACTGTATTCAATATTCGCCTGTTGCTCAAAGAGGGGAGAAGAATATTCAATATGGAAAGAGTTCCATTGATGACTGATCGAAGGAATATCATTTCCTGATTGTGGCTTATCCTCATTTATGTTTCCAAAGTATCCGCCAAAAAGCAGGCTGTCGACTTTGCCAATGGCTTTTACAGAACGGATATATACTTTCAGCGGATGTGTATTCTGTTTATATTTTTCAAAATTGATATGATAAAAACCTTTTTGTCCACCGACAAATACATTATTATCATTAACAGGATAAATGTTTTCAAATCCACTAAGTACTTTACCTTTTAATTCAGGCAGATAAATGATCGCAGGTTTGATAGTAGAAAAATCAACTACCCCTAATGTCTTTTCAGTAATGAACCAGATATTTCCGCTGGGATCTTCTTTTAAATAACGTACACTTCTATCTCCAAAAATATCTTTGAAATAAGCCGATACTTCAAAGGCATCGGAATGATTGTTATATTCATAGACACCTCTTTCAGTAGCAACAACAATGCGATTCTTTATTTTATAAACGTGATTGCGAAGCGCGGAAGGAAGACCATTGTTAGCAGCATATAATTTTACCGAATAATGATTACCGCCTGATAACTGGATCTTGTACACACCGCGATAAGGATGCGATGCCCAGATGGTATTGTTATTATCAATGACAAGATAACGGGCAGATTCATTAAAGTTTTCAATGTTGCCTTTATCTGTATATACATTGTCTTTATTCTCAAATAATCGTAAGCCATGATAATTGCCCGCGACAATCATGGGTGATGGCTGAATATTTTGCAGTGCCTGGAATGTCCAGTATCCTGTTTCTTTATTAACCGAAACAGCCTTTCCATCTTTTATTTCAAGAAATCCATCGTCCTTACCAGCCAACAGGTTATTATTAATAACAGAGAGTCCCCATGTTTGTCCTTCTGTTACTACTGAAAAATTATTTTTCGCATAACTCATGTCACGGATATTGGGTAGCGGCAATTGATAGATCCCGTTAGATAATCCGAAGAACAGGCTATTATTATACAATACCACGGCATAGCCTGCGCCATCATTCATGATGGCCGGATTAATGTGTTTGATGGCATTATTAAAGGCAATAAAATCGATACCATTATCTAATCCCAGCCATAAATTATTATTCTTATCGCTGAAAAGACTTCTGATATTACTGTTTTGCAATCCTTCCCTCTTGGAAAAATTTTCTACTACCACTCCATCACGATCGATCAGGTAGAAACCATTTGTATAACTTCCTACTATAAAATGTTCGCTGTCTGTTTTGCACAGTGCCGAAAATGTTTGCAAAGGATCGATAGGAGTGCCGGATAAGGTAAAAGGGCGGAGCTTGCCATCAGATAATATATACATCCCGATCTTACTTGTCACCATCAGGCAGGTATCCTTACCAAAACAAATAGCATCGCTGATATCAAAATTTACCGGGAGTAATTTTTTATCAATAAAAGGGACCCATTCTCCATTTTGAAACTGAAGTAATCCTTTTTGATCATCCTGTGCGACAAGGATGCCATTGTTCATGATACCGATGAATTGCCAGGTGTTGGTAGGATGGTAAATGACCATCTTATCATTGACGTACTGGAACAGCTTGTTGTTTGACCGGAAGAAAATGCTCTTGTTATAACTAATGATGTCCCATATATCGGCGAAGCTTCGGTCGGCTTCGGGTAATAAATCGCTGAGGGAAGTATATGTCAATTTGCCCGTTATGTCCGGGGAAAAATAACCGATCTCATCCTGTCCACCCACATAAATACGATTATCGCTACCAAATTCGAGAGAACGTACGATGCTTTTATTAGGTAAAGGATAGAGTTTCCAGTAGATTCCATCAAAGCTGAGTAAGCCCTCATTGTTGGCAAAATACACCCTTCCTTCAGCGTCCTGTTCAATTTCCCAGCTTTGTGCGCCTGCGTTATACTGTTGTTTTTCGTAGTTTATAACCTCCCGCAAACCAATATAGGATTGACTGAATAATGCCCGCGGTAGAGCAAGTAAAACAAAAGCCAGCAGTAGTCGGCAAAGCATAAATCAACGTTAGTTTAGAAGTACCTTTTACGCCAGATGTAGTCCAGATGTAGCGAAACAGGCTTAAAAGTAGCAGTTTTTATTACGGAAGTAGTAGGGATGTGGTAAAATATTTTTTAAACGTGCAGTGCAGGTTTATTTTTAGATTGCCTCACTGTATGCTGTTATGAACGATTAAGAGGCAAGCCAAAAAAAATTGTTTGTGTATGAAAATCAAAAACGGATTGCTCAACCATTCCCTACTCCGGAATGGATCTATGGCTGATGTCTACCCCAGGCATTGGCTCACTTCCCAATCAATAGTTCCCAGATCAAACTCACCGGTTCCCGAAGCCGGACCTCCCTTGTCCGCCATTTTGTCCTGATTTAATAAAAATTGCTGCATCAACTTTTTTGAATGAAACTTTTTAAACAATGAGAACTCAAATACAGTCATTTTCGATTATCGCGCTCGTAACGCTGCTGGCAATGGCCGGTTGCCGTCCCGAAGCCGCTAAAGAACTGGGTACAAAAGCAACTGCTTCCTTCACTATTTCTCCCGTTGCGGGAAAAGTGAATACCTATGCGTTGCATAGCACCTCACAAAATGCTTTTGGTTATCAGTGGAACAAAGGCAACGGAACTTTTACAAAAGGCGGTGAATATGATACGGCTTATTTCCCATTGGCCGGAACATACCGCGTTCAGCTTCGTGCTTACGGAAGAGGCGGATATGATACTGCTTCTCAGAATGCCGTTGCAACAGTAGATGATATCCTTAACAATCCTACATTCCAATTGCTGACTGGTAAAAACTGGAAATTGAATCCTGCTGATGGCTCTATTATAGTAGGTACGGATGCAAATCCTGCTGCTTACTTTGGGGGTGGTGCTATTGCAGATTGCCAGAAAGATGATGTGTATACATTTACTACTGGTCTTAAGCTGAACTACAACGCAAACGGTTCTACATTCAATGGTGGTAATCTGGCCCCTAATTTTTCATGCGCTACAGACAGAAGTTATACTAATGTAAGCTTCACATTCGATCCGCGTCCACCTGCTGCAGGTGCCGGTATCGCTTCTATAACATTGCCGGGAGCTGTCATTCCTAATTTTATTGGTGTTACCGATGTTTCTTCCAATAACTACCGCATCATATCTATATCAGCAAATGCCATGGTACTTCGTTCCGGTACATCTACCGAAACGGTTCACCAGTTTAAGTTTATTGGCTTTTGATATTTATAATAACAGAGAAAAAACATTCAGAAAGTATTAAACTAAAAAGCTGCATATGAATTTTAAAATAAGATTTCTATTTGGGCTGTTTTTCATGTTCTGCCTGGTTAGTGAAATCAACGCTCAAACAATGCAAGTCACGGGAAAGGTGACAAGAAAATCAACAGGAGAGGCTTTGGCAGGAGCGACTGTTGAAGTGAAAGGAACAAGTAATATTACAACGACCAATCAATCGGGTAATTTTAGTATAAACGTTCCATCAGGTGGTGCTGTACTGGCTGTTACTTATGCAGGCATGGCATTGCAGGAAATAAATGTACAACGGGCCGGTGAAGTTAACTTCTCACTCGAAGAAGGTAATTCAAATACATTAAGTGATGTAGTGGTGGTTGGTTATGGTCAGCAAAGAAGAACCAATGTTACCGGTGCTATCTCTACGATCAATACCAAACCATTGGTACAATCTCCGGTGGCTGATCTCAGTAATGCACTGATGGGTCGCGCAACAGGTGTTATCACCAAACAAGGTTCCGGTGAGCCAGGTCGTGACAACGCACAGATCTATATCCGTGGCGTTTCTACTTTCGCTGGTGGTACCGATCCGTTATATGTAGTAGATGGTATCGTTCGTTCATTCCGTGATTTCTCTCAATTAGACGCGAATGAAGTTGAGTCTATCAGTATATTAAAAGATGCCTCTTCTGCCGCCATCTTCGGGGTGAGAGGTGCAAATGGTGTAGTGGTAGTAACGACCAAGAGAGGTAAATCAGGAAAGATCACTACCAACTATTCTTTTAATTATGGCTTTCAGAAAGTAACCAAGTTTAATAATAACCTTGGTTCTTATGAATATGCTACCTTATTAAATGAAGCATTATTCAATGATGGGTTGCCATTAGCGTATACCAACGATCAGATCGCACATTATCAGGCTGGTGATGATCCTGTTCTTTACCCGAACACAAACTGGCAAAAACTGATCATGGGTGGTACTGCTCCGCAAATGCAGCACAATCTTTCATTAAATGGTGGTACCGATAAAGCAAAATACTTTGTTTCTCTCGGATACCTCAACCAGGATGGTTTGTATAAATCACTCAATTACAAACGTTATAATCTCCGCATGAACCTTGATCTGCAGGTAACAAGTACCACGAAGGTTTCATTGGATATCAATGGACGTTTGGAAAAAAGAACAGCACCAACAACAGGTATCTCCAGCATCTTCGAACATACATTAAGAAATCCGCCAGTGATCCCGGCTTATTATCCGGGTGTTGGTTACGCACAGACTGGTTATGTAAATACATTAAGAGCAGTTGACCCTGCTTCAGGATATGCTAACTCTGAGAACAATACTATTCTTACAAATCTGCAAATCGAACAGCAGATCCCATGGGTAAAAGGTTTGTCTGTAAAAGGTGTATTTGCCTTCGACAAACGTATGAACTATAGCAAGACATGGAATGATAACGTATATTCTTATACAAAGAACCTGGGTACAGGAGGATTTGATCGTTCACCTTATCAGAATCCAAGTTTGAATGAGTTTTATTATCAGGAGAATCAAACAGAAATGCAGGCGCATATCAATTATACCAATCGTTTTGGAAAACATGGTGTGTCTGCGCTCGTCCTCTTCCTTCAACAGGAAAGACCAACGAATAGTTTTGGTGCCGGAAGAACAGGATACGAGTTCTCTGCATTCGATGTGTTGAGCCAGGGACCTTCTACCAATACAGCCGGTGCCATCACTGAAACAATCTCTGGTGGTAAAGACAGGTTTGCATTACGCAGTGCTGCTGCCCGTGTGAACTATGACTTCGATAATAAATATTTATTCCAGGCAAGTTTACGCCGTGATGAATCAGAAAACTTTGCCCCAAGCGTAAGAAAAGGTTATTTCCCTGCCTTCTCTGCTGGTTGGGTTATTTCAAATGAAAAGTTTTTTGACGTGATGAGTTCAACAGTTGATTATTTGAAAATAAAAGGTTCATGGGGAAAATTGGGTAACGATGCCATCAATGGTGTAAATCGTTTCTATTATCTCGCTCAATATAATTCCGTATCAAATTCCTATGCATTTGGCGGAACAAGTTTACCAGGTTTGGATCCTACAGCATCAAATCCTTTGGTGCATTGGGAAACTTCAACAAAAACAGATGTTGGTCTGGAAGCTCGTTTTCTGAAAGGATTGATCAATTTCGAACTGGATTTCTTCAAAGAAGACAGGTTTGATATCCTTGCTACACGTGGCGCTGCTATTCCTGCTGCTTATGGTGGACCGCTTCCTGCAGAAAATCTTGGTAAAGTTTCAAACAAAGGATTAGAAATGACAGTGTCTCATTACAAAGCACTTTCATCCAAACTTTCTTATAATGTAAAAGCTAACCTGACGTATGCAAAAAACAAGATCATTTATGCAGCACAGGCGGCTAATGTACCGGATGCATTTAAAGTAACTGGTCACCCGATCGGTTCTTATTATGGTTATAAAGCAATTGGTATTATTAAAGATCAGGCAACAATGAATGCGTATAATAAAACAACAGCGTTCCCGATCGCACTTGGTGATATCATGTATGAAGACATCAACAAAGATGGCAAGATCGATGATGGTGACAGGCAGTACCTCGTAGGAGGTTCCACTCCTGAAGTTGTGTATGGTCTTGAAGGTGGTGTGAACTTTATGGGATTTGAACTTAATGTTTTCTTCCAGGGCGCTACCAGTGTTCACCAGCAATTGACGCAGAATGCAGGATTTGCTTTCTATAATGGTGGTCGTATCACTGCTGAATGGCGCGATCGCTGGACACCGGACAATCCGAATGCGAAATTTCCGCGTTTGTCAACCAACGCAAGTGCGTCTACTAACAACTACCAGATTCCTGGCGGACCTCCTTATGGTAATGGTGGAAATAGTTTCTGGATCAAAGATGCTTCTTACCTGCGTTTGAAAAACCTGGAAGTAGCATATACATTCAAGAATTCTATTCTGCAAAAGATCGGGGCCTCACAATTACGCGTATTTGCACAGGGACAAAACCTGCTGACATTTACCAAACTTCAAAATGTGGATCCTGAGATCAGAGATGCTACCGGTTGGTATTATCCGGTGCAGGCAGTGTACAATTTTGGTGTAAATGTTCAGTTCTAAATCACAGCACAATGAGCTTATTTAAAAATAAAAAACAATATATGATTACAAGAAAAATAAAATGGGCGATTATGATCATAGTCGTGGCCACCATCTCAGATTCTTGTAAAAAGAACTTACTGGATATTTATCCAAGTAATTCTTTATCTGACGCAACGGTATTCACGGATATACAATTTGCCAATCGTTTCCTGACCAACATATATGGTACGTTACCGAATGGTTTTGCCCGCAGGGATCAGAATCCCGGTGATGCAGGTTGGTCAAGAGGGATGAGTTCTTTTGATATGGCAACTGATGATGCCGAAGCAAACAACTCCGCTTCTTCCACTCAGGGATTGAACGGTGGTGTACTGCCTACAACATGGGCGTATTCAGATGATATCTGGACACAGAATTACGCGGTTATCCGTAAAGCCAATTCATTTATGGAAAAAATCGGTGATGTACCGGGTGATGCAACGTTGAAAAACAGAATGAAAGGAGAAGCAATATTCCTCAGGGCATTTTGCTATGCTGAATTGATAAAATGTTTTGGCGGTGTTCCCCTTATCCTGGTAGCAGGTACCCCTGAAGAAGCGATTGTGCCAAAGAATACTTACGATGAATGTGTAACGCAGATTGTAAAAGATTGTGATGATGCTGCTGCTTTGTTACCAGTCGTAATGCCAGCTGCTGACCTTGGTCGTGCAACTAAAGTAGCTGCCTTAGCAGTGAAAGCAAGAATACTTTTATATTATGCAAGTCCATTGAACAACCCCGGAAATGTTGCGGAGCGTTGGGTTAATGCTGCGAATGCTGCGAAAGCAGTAATGGCATTTGGTCCAGCTCCTGGTTCTGGTGATTACGGTCTGTATCCTGATTACTATCGTTTATTCATGGATAAATCAGGGAACAAAGAAGTGATCTTCGCCCGTAAGTTCCAAAATCCAAGTATCAATCCAAGTGATGGTGCCAGAAACAAATGGTATATGAGCGTACCAAATGCAGATGATGGTGCATGGGGTGGTTATTGCCCTACACAAAACCTGGTAGATGCATATGAAATGAATAATGGTAAACCGATCAGTGATGGTACTTCCGGATATAATCCTCAAAGTCCTTATACAAATCGTGATAGCCGTTTGGATAAAACAGTTCTTCACCAGGGTTCAATCTATAAGAAAGGAATCATTATTGAAACATTCCGTGGTGGTGCTACTAACAACTCTACAAGAGGTGATAGTTCAAAGACTGGCTATGGTTTGTTGAAGATGGTGGATACTGCTAAATACGGAACAAACAATGCTGACAATGATTGGATCTTCCTTCGTTATGCGGAAGTATTGTTAAACTATGCAGAGGCACAAAACGAAGCAACTGGTCCGAATGCATCTGTATATGATGCCATCAACCAGGTAAGAGCGAGATCAGGACAACCTGCATTAGCCGCTACTTTCTCACAGGCAGACCTGCGTGATCGTATCAGGAATGAAAGACGCGTAGAGCTGGCACTGGAAGAACATCGATTCTTCGATGTCCGAAGATGGAAACTTGGATTGACGTATTTCAAAGAACCGATACGAAAGGTCCAGATCATCAAGGAAACAAACGGAACATTTACATACAGCTATCCCAAATGGGAAGATCGGGATTATAAAGAGTTTCAAAACCTGATGCCGATACCACAAACGGAAATTGATAAGAATGGAAGACTTAATCAAAATCCGGGGTATTAGTAACGAACCAATCAGGTTTGAATTTTCGTAGAGTAAAGCAGTCGTTCAATAACCCTGGTTATCCAGCCGGGGTTATTACTTTTCTTACCAGTAATTTAGCCGAAAAAAATGTGCTGTAGATTATCCTTATGTTGTCTCGCGCTGATATTTGTGGCCTGTGGTCACAAGGAAAAGATGTTTCAGAAATTAACGGCCGCCGATTCAGGCATTGATTTTACCAATACTATTACAGAAGACAAAGAACACAATGTCTTTACCTACCAGTATTATTATAATGGTAATGGCGTAGCAGTTGGTGATGTAAATAATGACGGACTAACCGATGTTTTTTTTACAGGAAATCAAACACCCTCTAAGTTATTTATCAATAAAGGCAATTTTCATTTTGAAGATATTACTGCACAGGCAGGCGTAGCCGGAAAGAATGCATGGCGCACAGGCGCCAATATGGTAGATATAAATGGTGATGGCTTACTCGACATTTATGTTTGTTATTCTGGTTTTGGTACCGAACAGGACAGGGCCAATCAACTTTTCATTAACAAAGGAAATAATAAAGATGGCGTTCCTGTTTTTTCTGAAGAAGCCGCTGCATATGGAGTAGATGCACCCGGTACGTTTACCAGCCAGGCAGCTTTCTTTGATTTTGACAGGGATGGGGATCTCGATATGTTCTTACTGAATCATGCGAGTGAATTCTATTCTCCATTCTTTAATACGCGTCGCTTACGCACACTTCGGCATCCGCAATACGGTAACCGATTGTATAGAAATGATAATGGTCATTTCACCGATATAAGCAGCGATGCCGGCATATTTGGTGGTGGTATCAACTTTGGATTAGGCATTGCCATCAGCGATATCAATAAGGATGGATGGCCGGACATACTGGTGAGCAATGATTTTCATGAACAGGATTTTCTTTACATCAATAATAAGAACGGCACTTTCAAAGAAGTTTGCCAGCAAGTGTTTGCTCACATGAGTCGCAATACGATGGGAGTAGACATTGCAGATTACAACAATGATCTCTTACCCGATGTAGTCACCCTCGATATGTTACCGGAATCGAATTACCGGCAAAAGATTTTGCAAGGCGCAGATGAATACGACAAGTATACATTGATGGTAGATAGCGGTTATGGTCATCAGAATAATCGCAACATGCTTCAGTTGAATAATGGTTTCACATCGGATAGCATGCCGGTATTTTCTGAGGTAGGACAATTGGCAGGTGTCTCTAATACCGATTGGAGCTGGGCTCCATTGCTCGCTGACTTTAACAATGATGGATTAAAAGATTTATTTATTACAAATGGTTACCTGCGTGAATCCACCAACCTCGACTTCATGAAGTATGAAGTAGCAGAGGCGGTACAGCAGGCAGTTGATAAAGGATTGGACGTGTCTACGGCAAAAAGTTATTCTGCTAATATGCCGTTATATGACCTTGTTAAAAAGATGCCCTCTACTAAGATCAGCAATTATATGTATCGCAATAAAGGCGATCTGACCTTTGCTGATGAAAGTAAAAACTGGGGGCTTGATGAAAATGGTGTCAGTAGTGGCGCTACTTATGCTGACCTCGATAATGACGGCGATCTTGATCTGATTGTTTGCAACAATAATGATCCTGTTTGGGTGTACAGGAATAATAGCGGTGAAATAGATAAGAATAATTTTATCCGGATAAAATTAAAAGCTGATCAGAAAAACGTCTTTGGCATTGGAGCAAAAGTAATTGTGGAAACAGCGCAGGGAGATCAGTTACAGGAAATGTTTCCTGTTCGCGGGTATCAATCATCCGTTGATTACACGCTCAATTTCGGAATAGGGAAAGAACAAAATATTAAATCAGTAAAGGTGTGGTGGGCCAAAGATTCAGCAACGGTCATTTCCAATCCTGCAATCAATACCACGATCACGGTAAATAAAAAAGACGCGGTATTCGTACCAACTGATAACCGCCCGGTAAAAACATTATTTACTGATGTAAGTACTACCAGTGGTATCAATTTCATTCACCAGGAAAATCAATATGTAGATTATAAACGCGAATACCTGATGCCATATGAATTATCGAGACAGGGACCTAAGATGGCGAAGGGAGATGTAAATGGAGATGGACTGGAAGATTTTTTTATTGGCGGCGCATCGGGTCAGCGTGGTTCCTTATATCTGCAACAGGAGAATGGACAGTTTAAAGCAGCTGCATCACAGCCATGGCAGGCAGATATTGTGTCAGAAGATATTGGGGCAGTCTTTTTTGATGCAGATAAGGATGGTGATCTGGATTTGTATGTAACAAGTGGTGGAAGCGAGTGGATGATGAACAGTCCGGAATTACAGGATAGATTATATATCAATGATGGAAAAGGAAATTTTCAAAAAGATATCGATGCATTGCCTGCTGAAGTGTATAGCGGCAGTTGTGTAGTGTCTGCTGATTATGATAATGACGGCGATATGGATCTGTTTGTCGGCGCCAGTAGCATTCCGGGTTTGTATCCATTAAGTACTGGTAATATGATCCTGCGAAATGATTTTGATAAAGCAACTCATCATGTTTCATTTACCAATGTCACAAAATCAATAGCTGGTGATTCGTTACTTAAGGCAGGAATGGTCAGCAGCGCTGCATGGGAGGATGTTGATAAAGATGGATTAACGGACCTCGTAATTGCAGGAGAGTGGATGCCCATAAAAATATTCCACAACACCGGTCATCAATTTGTCGATATATCGGCTCAGTCAGGATTAGAGAAAACAAATGGATGGTGGTGCAGCTTGTTACCTGCTGATGTAGATAATGATGGAGACATTGATTTTATCGTTGGTAATATGGGAACCAATACACAATTCAAAGTAAACGAGGCCCAGCCGTTGATAACCTATGCAGATGATTTTGACAACAACGGAAAGATTGATCCTATTATGACCTGGTACATACAGGGCGTGAGTTATCCGTTTAACTCGCGGGATGAGATCGTTGGAGAATTGCCAGCGCTTAATAAGAAGTTTATTCGCTATGCCAATTTTGGTAAAGCAACGATCGATGATATATTAAGCAAAGAACAGATTGAAAAGGCACGTAAGTTTTATGTGTACACTACGCAGACATCCATACTCGTCAATAACAAAGGAAAATTTGAATTGAAGAAGTTGCCGGTGCAGGCACAGTTCAGCCCGGTAAATGGAATATTATTTAAAGACTATGACGGTGATGGAAAGAATGATATTCTGTTAGCTGGAAATTTTTATCCGTTTCGTGTTCAGCAGGGACGTTGTGATGCAGGGCTTGGCTGTTTATTAAAAGGAGATGGCAAAGGAAATTTCATTCCTGTCAATCGCGAACAAGCAGGCTTTTGTATCAGGGGAGATGTGAGAGATATGATTGAATTGAAAAAACGTGCAGGCAGTGTTATTCTTATTTCTAAAAATAATGCAGGCGTACAAGTCATCACAAGGAACTAATAACATCAGGAATAGATTTTATAAACCAACATAAATTTTCATTAGTCTGCCATGAACCATCAAAAACTATTTACCACTCTTTCGGGAGGGTTGTTACTTTGTGCGCTCTTGTTTGTCCAATGTTCGTCCTCACAAAAAGGGATGAGCAAGAAGGAAGGAGAAGTTGTTTTCTTTGATGATTTCTCTGCTCCCACACTTGACAGAACAAAATGGAACGTGCGTATAACTGGTGGTACTGTTAATAATGAACAACAAGCTTATGTTGATTCATCTGCTACAATCAATATCGTTCATGGCGCGGCAGCGGAAGGTGCAGGGAATGGTGCATTGGAATTACGACCAGTGTATTCTCCTGGTTTTACTACCAAAGAAGGAAAAACATTTGATTTCATTTCCGGAAGAATAGATACACGTGCTAAAGTTGAATTCAAATACGGAACTGCTTCTGCGCGTATCAAATTAACAGACGGTGCAGGATTATGGCCGGCATGGTGGGCACTTGGACAAGGTCGCTGGCCAG
>JBDTPD010000040.1:0-13349 GCA_039932855.1 Chitinophagaceae bacterium
ATAAGATTGCCTGGTATTTAATAATGGAGCAGCCGCCATCTTCGCCGGTATATTAGCACATGTAAAAACAGGCGATCATATTGTATCGGTAAAAAATCCTTACGGCTGGGTACAAAAAATGTTTGATGTGATCCTGCCTAGATTTGGCATCACTACTGCTTACATCGATGGAAGAAAAATGGAGAACTGGCAAGAGGCAACGAAATCCAACACCAGCTTCTATTATCTCGAATCACCCAATAGCTGGGATTTTGCCTTGCAGGATATAAAAGCAGTAGCGTCATTAGCTAAACAAAAAAATATTACAACGCTTATCGATAACAGCTACTGCTCGCCATTATATCAGCAACCGCTCGCAATGGGGATTGATATGTGTATGCAAACAGCTACCAAGTATATCGGCGGTCATAGTGATACGCTTGGTGGTGTACTTACCGGTTCACATGCGATCATGAAAAAAATATTTGATAGCGAATACCTGAATATCGGTAGTGGCATTCAGCCTTTCAATGCCTGGTTATTGATCCGCGGATTAAGAACACTCAAGGCAAGACTTGACCGGATCAGCCGGAGTACACTGGAAGTAGTTGAGTATGTAAAAAAACATCCCAAAGTAGAATCCATCATTTTTCCATTTGATGAATCTTTTCTGCAATATGAGTTGGCGAAGAAACAAATGACCGGCGCCTGCGGTCTTTTCACCTTTGTGATAAAAACAAAACAGCGGGAGGAGATCGTGAGGTTTTGCGAAAAGCTGCAACACATACTCATGGCGGTTAGCTGGGGTGGGCATGAGAGCCTGATCATTCCAAAATGCGCAGGTATCAGGCCAAATGATTTTGACGGTAATAACCCCGGACATCGTTATTTGCGTATGTATGTTGGGTTGGAAGAGCCAGCTTACCTGATCGCCGACCTGGAACAGGCGTTTGCTACCATTCAATAATTTTTAACCCCTATTTACCGAAATCGCGAATAGCTCCACTTGTTTTCCGCTATTTTTGCTGCATGGTACGTAGATGTATAAACCTGGCATTATGCCTCTTGATATTTACTGCATCATTTTCCCAAACCACTGCTACTGATACTTCGGGTAAATGGGATCTGCGCAGATGCGTGGAATATGCATTGGAACATAATATTTCCGTCAGACAAGCCGATGTGCAAGCCCGGATCGTTGCATTAACATATGCACAGAGCAAACTTTCGCAATTCCCTACCCTCAATTTTCAAAATAGCGGAGGCTACCAGTTTGGTAGATCCATTGATCCTGCCACCAATCAATTTACCACAGAGAAAATATTATTCACTAATCACACAGTGAATATGAATCTCGAGCTTTTTAATTGATTCAGTAAAAAAAATACCGTTGCTGCTAACAAGTTACAGGCACAAGCTTATATGGCGGGTGCTGAAAAAGCAAGAAATGATATAGCGCTTAATGTAGCTAATGCTTATCTACAGGTGTTATTGAGTGCTGAACAAATCAATGTGAGTGATGTACAGGTAAAGCAAACGCTGCAACAACAGGATATTGTAAGCAAGCAGGTAAAAGCAGGTTCATTGCCAGAATTAAACCTGGCAGAAGTAGAAGCTCAATTAGCAACTGATAGTTCATCGCTCATCACAGCTAATTCAAACTACATTTTGTCTGTGCTTCAATTGAAAGCATTATTGAATGTTCCGGCCGACCAGGTATTTGATGTATATACACCTCCGGTTGATAAAATTCCCGTTGAGCCACTTTCAGAATTAGATCCTGCAGTTGTATATGGTTTGGCAATAGCTAATCTTCCTCAGCAAAAAATAAATGACCTGAATCTCCAGGCAGCCATCAAAAATGTAGCAGCAGCGAAAGGTCAATTATATCCAACCTTATCTTTCTTTGCACAACTGGATAGTAAATATTCAGATGCACAAAAACTTTATGGCAAAGATTATCAGATCGGTTATATACCAATTGGTAGCGTAGACGTATCCGGTACTCCTTATGTCGTAACTACTTCAGATCAACGACCCTTTCCTACAGGATTTAATAAGGCCAGCTATTTCAGACAATTGAATACAAACTTTGGCCAGGCGGTTGGACTGGGATTGAACGTTCCTATTTTTAACGGAGGTGTTGCAAGAACAAATTGGCAAAAAGCAAAATTAAATGTTGTCAATGCACAGTTAGACAAAGAAAATGGTGAGCAAACCTTAAAACAGGATATTTACCAGGCTTATGCAAATGCTGTTGCTTCCTTACAAAAGTTTAATGCAACAAAAAAATCAGTAGAAGCTTCGGAGAAAGCATATAATTTCTCCAGTAAAAGATTCGATGTAGGGTTATTGAATACACTTGATCTTATTACCAATCAGAATAATCTTTTCCGGGCAAAAATCGATATGTTGTCAGCGCAGTATGATTATGTTTTTAAAATTAAACTGCTTGAATTTTATAAAGGCCAGGGATTGAAACTTTAAATACCATCCGGTTATGAATAAAACGTTGAAAAGGGTTTTGATCACCATTGGAATTGTGATCGTCATTTTTATTATCTGGAAAGTAGTAGCTGGTGGAGAAGGAAAAGGAGAGAAGATAGCTGTAGAAAAAGCAACACGTCGCACCATCATCGAGACGGTGACAGCCAGTGGACAAATCTATCCTGAAGTAGAAGTAAAGATCAGCCCGGATATTGCCGGTGAGATCACCGAATTGAATGTAGAAGAAGGTGATAGTGTAAAGAAAGGACAGGTGCTGGCACGTATCTATGCCGATATCTATGCTATTCAAAGAGATCAGGCATCCTCGCAGGTAAGTCAGACGCAGGCAAATGTTGCCAATAATACATTAGCGCTCGATGCATTGAATGCAAATCTTGACCAGGCAAAACAGGCATACGACAGAAACAAAACATTGTTCGATCAGAAAGTAATTTCCAAAGCAGAATTTGAACAATACGAAACAACGCTTCGTTCCGCGCAGGCAAATTACAGTGCTGCTCAGCAGAATATAAAAAGCCTGAAAGCAAATGAACAGGTTGCACAAAGCGGTTTATCAAAAGCAAACAAAGATCTCGGTCGTGCTGCATTGATCGCTCCGATGGATGGCGTTATTTCTTCTTTGCAGGTAAAAAGAGGCGAACGTGTAGCAGGTAATAATTTCAATGTAGGTACAGAAATGATGACCGTGGCTGACATGAGCGTATTGGAAGTAAGAGTAGATGTTGGAGAAAATGATATTGTCAAAGTAAATATCGGTGACTCATCTGATATACAGGTTGATGCTTACAACAGCAGAAAATTCAAAGGCATCGTTACACAGATTGCAAGCAGTACTACTACCTCTTCAACTTCATCATCGACTAATGATGTAACCAATTATGAAGTAAGGATCAGGTTGAATCCGGATACTTATAAAGACCTGATCGATCCTGCCAGACCTAAAAAATTCCCTTTCCGTCCGGGTATGAATGCAAGAGCAGATATCAAAACAAAACGAAAGGATAATGTGTTGGCTGTTCCAATCGTAGCGGTGAATGCACGCGTAAAAGGAAGCGATCAGAGTATTGCTGATAAAAAGAAACAGGAAGAAAATAATAAAAAAGAAAATGGTGACGATCAGAACAATGATCAACCTGTAACTGTTGATAGTGATGACCTGGAAGAAGTAGTATTTGTATTGCAAAAAGACAATACGGTAAAAAAAGTATTAGTAAAGTCAGGTATACAGGATATCAATTATATCGAAGTAAGCGGATTGCAGGAGGGCGACCAGGTTGTTATCGGTCCTTACACCGCCATCAGCAAAACATTGAAGAATGGAATGAAAGTGAAAGTGGTTGATAAGGATAAACTGTTCGAGAAGAAATAAGAGAGACTATTAGCTTTTAGCTGTTAGCTATTAGCTTCGGTGTCCTGTTATTTAGGAATCTCAATAACATATAAAACTGTATCCAATAAAGATTAAAGTCTTTTCAAAAACCAGAATGGCGAAGCTAATGGCTAATAGCTAACAGCTAATAGCTTTCTTCAAAAAATAGTAACTGTGTCAAAGTCATTTGGAATCATCGGAAGTGGCAGCTGGGCAACGGCATTGGTCAAAATACTGACGGATAAGAAGCATAAAGTAAACTGGTGGATCCGGAATGAGCAGAACATTGAACATATCCGTCAGCGTCATCATAATCCTTCGTACTTATCTTCAGTATTGTTTGATGTTTCATTGCTGAATATGTCGACTGATGTACGGGAGATCATTCGTCAATCAGATACTATTGTTATTGCAGTTCCTTCTGCCTACATAGAAGAAAGTCTGGGACATCTGACAGAAGCTGATTGGGACGGAAAGAAAGTTGTGTCGGCTGTCAAAGGAATTTTACCAGAGAAAAATATTCTGCTCAATTATTACCTCAAACAAAAATTCAATGTACCGCTGGAAAATTATTTCGCGGTATTAGGTCCCTGTCACGCGGAAGAAGTAGCGGAAGAAAAATTATCATACCTCACATTTTCCGGAACGGATATTACTACTGCGTCTTCTATTGCCTCCCATTTTACCACTGACTATATTAATGCCATTGTCAATCATGATATATTCGGTGTACAATATGCAGCGGTACTTAAAAATATCTATGCATTAGGAGCAGGCATCGCACACGGATTGGAGTATGGAGATAATTTTCTCAGTGTATATATTGCAAACGCAGCTGATGAGATGGCTGTTTTCTTAAAACAATTCGGGGCTGAACATATTGTTGTAGGTGAACATGATGATCAGGAAGATCCGGTCACACATCGTAAGAGCCCTAACTATGCAGCATCGGTATATCTTGGCGATTTATTGGTTACCTGTTACTCGCTCTATAGCCGGAACAGGATGTTTGGCAGTATGATCGGCAAAGGATATTCTGTTAAGGCGGCCAAACTGGAAATGAACATGGTAGCGGAAGGGTACAATGCGGCAAAATGTATTCATCTCATTAACAACTCTATACAAGCCCCTATTCCTATCGTCGAAACGATTTACCGCATACTTTGGGAAAATGTTAAAGCAGGTGAGGGCTTTAAACGGATTGAACAGGTGATGGTCTGATATATAAGCGCGGTCGTGGTCAGATGCTGAAATAATTGTAAGGACTGTGCTGTAAATTATGTGTTATGCCTTTCTCATTTAACGGTTTTGGTCCCACTGCGATCCTGGTCATGATCCTGTGCCTGGTCATCTCTGAAATTTATAAGAAGGTAAAAAATCGCAAATCAAGTCGTCATCAGCATCAGCATTGAGAGCAGAGAGGTCAGGTATTTAGTATATAGATTCTTAAAAGAAAAGATCAGCGGCAATACCATCCGCCAATAACTTACCCTCTTTTGTCAATCGTATAAAATCATTTTCGATTACTATCAATCCTTCGTCAACATATTTTTTACTCTTCTCTAATAATTGCTCAACTATAAGTTGACTATTCTCACCTTCAGCAGGTTTCAATACAGCAGGATCTACCGACTGCCGACTGCCGACTGAGGACTGCCAACTGGAAACTGCCAACTGCAGACTGATCCCCTCGACTGTTCTCAACGAAGTCATGATATACTCATTTATCTTCTGCACGGGTGTCAATACCTCTTTTTCCAGCGGAATTATATTCTTATTGATCGATTCAATGTATTTATTGTTGTTAGCAACGTTCCACCAGCGACTATTGCCATCAAAGGAATGCGACGATGGTCCAAATCCATAATACGGTATGCCCCGCCAGTAAGAAGAATTATGCCGGCTTCGCCATCCGGGTTTGGCAAAATTGGAGATCTCGTAATGTTCATAGCCCGCTTCCTCTGCCCATTTCATTAATAATAAGAATTGCTCTGATTGTTTGCCCGGATCAACATCGGGACTTTCATGCTGCCGGATCATTTTATCAAGCGGCGTTTTTGGTTCTACCGTCAGTGCATAACAGGAAAGATGTGGAACACCTAATGAAATGGCCGTTTCTACATTCTGTTTCCATTTTTCATTTGTCAACTGCGGCGTCCCATATATCAAGTCGATCGTAATATTTGAAAATTCCCTTACTGCCAGTTGCAAACTGCTTACGGCCTGTTGGACAGTATGAGCACGGTTCATCCATTCAAGGTCCTCCGGAAAAAAACTTTGGACACCGATACTCAGCCTGTTAATACCAACAGCTTTCCAATCCTGAAGTGATTCATACGTAATATCATCCGGGTTTGCTTCTAAGGTTATCTCAGCATCAGTGCTGACAATAAAAGAGCTTCTTAGTTTTTCAATAATCGCTGTTAACTCATTTTTCGTGCATAAACTAGGAGTACCCCCACCAAAATAAATCGTTTCAATCTTTCCATCTGCCGACTGATGACTGCCGACTGCGGACTGATGACTGCCGACTGCCGACTGCCGACTGCCAACTGTAAATAGCTCGATCTCTTTCAATAAAGCAGCAACAAATTCGTTTTTATATCGCAGCGAGGTGGAAAAATGAAAATTACAATAATGACACGCCTGCTTGCAAAAAGGAATATGGATATAAATGCCAGCCAATTTGTTCGTGATTTAATGAATATTTTTATACCAAAATAGCCTCTGCGAGGATTTGAAAACGGGGATGACCAAATTAAGACTGCAAATATCGGTACTTGTCTTCTTACTGCTACAGCTGCAGTTACAGGCTCAGCATAATACTACTAATTATCCTCTCCTTATCCGTGGAGCAGATAGAGACTCCGCTTTTATTGTAAATGATTTAAAAGTTCCAACAGGATTTACCACCAGGCTCGATTGCATCAACTTTATTAATAAGCTACCCGATTATCTATTAGCCAAAGGATATGTAACCGCATCAGTGGATACTATATTGTATGACTCGGCCTCTGCCCGGCTGGTGCTGTATGTTGGGGAAAAATATGAATGGGCCGATATTAACGCCAATGGCGTTGACCCGGAGGTATTATCAGCCATTGGTTGGAGAGATAAGATGTTTCCCGGTAAGCCGATGGATTTTTCTCAGGTACAACAATGGCAGAACAAGATATTAGGATATATGGAGGATAACGGACATCCTTTTGCCAAAGTATATTTTGATAGCCTTCAATTTGATGGAGAGAAGGTAAGTGGTAAACTCAAACTCGATGAAGGGCCTTTTTATAAGATCGATAGTATACGCATCTTTGGCGATGTAAAAATATCAAACGAATTTCTCCAGCGTTATCTCGATATCCGCAATGGTAGCATGTTCAGTAAAGAAAAATTATTTCGCATCAGCAAAAGGATGCGCGAATTGACGTATATAGAAGAACAATACCCGGCAAAACTGGTATGGTTAGGGACGGGTTCTATTTTAGAAATGTATTTGAAACAAAAAAAGAGCAGCCAGGTAAATGTATTGATTGGTTTTTTACCTAATAACGATCAACTTTCTTCTAAAAAATTATTGATCACCGGTGAAGCAAACCTGAATTTAAAAAATGCATTGGGAGCAGGAGAAACGATTGGATTGAATTGGCAGCAGTTGCAGGTAAAATCACCGCGATTAAATATAATATACCAGCATCCGTATATTTTCAATGGGCCGGTAGGACTTGATTTTTCTTTCAACATGTTTAGAAAAGACAGCACTTTCCTCAATGTAAATTTTCAAATAGGCGCACAATATGTGTTGAACATAAATCAATCAGGAAAATTATTCTTACAACGTTTTCAAACTATTGTTAACGGAGTAGATAAAGATTTTATACTTCAAAATTACCGGCTGCCTGATGAAGCAGATGTGAGCCTGACAAATGTGGGTATCGATTATGAATATAATAATACCGACTACAAACTCAACCCGACGCGAGGAAATGAATTTCATATCATTACTATGGTCGGTACAAAAAAGATTGGAAGAAATACAGAGATAATGGAACTGAAGGATCCTGCTAATCCTTCTTTTGATTTTAGTTCATTGTATGACACCGTGAAATTAAAAACATACCAGTTCAGCGTTCGTGCTACCGTGGAGAAATATTTCCCGATAGGGCACCAGAACAGAAGTACAGTAAAGACTGCATTGAATGGAGGGTTTTTACAAAGTGCCAAGATCTTCCGGAATGAATTGTTTCAGATCGGCGGGTATAAACTGCTTCGTGGTTTTGATGAAGAAAGTCAATACCTGTCGCAATTTGTAATAGGTACAGCTGAGTATCGTTATCTCGTAGGGCAGGACTCTTATTTTTATCTTTTTACAGATGGTGGCTGGGGTCGTAATAATAGTCAGAATGCAAATGTGAGTTATACCTATATTGGTACCGGTGTCGGGCTTGCTTTTGAGACAAAGGCGGGCATTTTTAATCTTGCCTGGGCAGTAGGAAAACGAAGTGATCTTGAATTCAATCTCAGGCAATCAAAGATTCACTTTGGCTTCCTCAGTTATTTTTAAAGGAGAGCTCAGAAGTTTTGACGCAGAGTGCACAAAGAAGCTCAGAGTTTCACAGAGTGAGGGATGCCTAAATTATTTATTAAAAGTATAGCCACGGATGCACGGATATTGATCGCCAAAGACGATCCGTGCATCCTGGTTAATATGCTTATCATAGGATCTCTGTGAAACTCCGGGCTTCTTTGTGTACTCTGCGTCAAAAAAGCGATCAAAGTACTCTTTCAAATCATACATGTATCAAGAAATTATACTTAACGTAGAAAAATCATTACAAAAAGAAACTTCCTTTGCCAATCCATCTGTTATTTTGCAGTATAAAAAATTCTACTTGTTTCGGTTTCTCTTATCATTTCTGTTTACGTTAATAATCGTTGTACCCGTTTTCTCTCAAACAGGGCAGGATACAACTATGAAACCACCCGATACAGTTCATTTAACTGATACAACTATTCATGTGGCAAAGCCCGTAGCGTTGAAAGTATTGCCGGCACAGGTAAAGGATTCGTCTGCTCCCCGTATAATTAATACAATAGATACGGCTGCTATTGCTGATACAGTAGTAAGGGTGATCAATAATCCAATGAGGGATTCTATTTCTTATAAACCATTTTTTTCAACAGAAGGTTGGGTCTATAATGATAGTATACCACTTACCATACAGATATTGCGGCATCATCCCTATTACAATTTTACTTCGGTACCTGTGATAATACATGCGTCTGTCAGGAAATTTCAGGGTAAGGAAATGATGTTTTATGCAATGGCAGGTTTCCTGTTGTTATTTGCATTGATCAGGGAAGGATTTGGAAAATACTTCAGTGATATGTTCCGTGTTTTTTTCCAATCATCGCTTAAGCAGCGCCAGATCCGGGAGCAGTTGATGCAAGCTCCTTTGCCTTCCCTGGTATTTAATATATTCTTTGTAGCGAGTGCGGGCCTATATCTTGATTTCATGCTGCAATATTTCAGGATAACTCCGGTCAGTAATTTCTGGCTATTGTACTTGTATTGCTGTATTGGGTTAGCTGTTATATACCTGGTGAAATTTATCGGGCTGAAATTGATTGGTTGGCTATTTAAAATGAACAGGGCAGCTGATTCATACATCTTTATTGTCTTTAGCATCAACAAAGTCATCGGCGTATTTCTGTTGCCTTTCCCGATTTTATTGGCTTTTTCAACCGATCCGATGTACACAATTGCCCGTGTGGTATCGTGGTGCGGTATCGGAGCGCTGCTATTGTACCGTTTTATTTTAGGGTTTGGTGCTATTCGTAATGAGGTCAGGTTCAACCTATTTCACTTCTTTTTATATCTATGTGCTTTCGAGATTGCTCCACTTTTGCTGATTTACAAGCTCTTACTCTTAATTTTCTGAATAGAAACACATACCTTTGCACACAACTTTAGCCGATCCACACATGGTAAAAAATGGGGTTAAAAAGGCCGACGTTCAGGCCAAAACGATAGAAAAAATACTGATTACCCAGCCGCGACCGGAAAGTGATAAGTCTCCCTACTTTGAACTTGCCCGGAAGTACAATGTGGCGTTGGAGTTTCAGCCATTTATCCGCCTTGAGGGCATCCCGGCGCGTGATTTCCGTAAACAAAAGATAGAAATTGTCAATTACACGGGTGTTATTTTCACCAGTCGTAACGCAATTGATCATTTTTTCCGGACCTGCGAGGAGATGAAAGTTATTGTATCACAGGACACCAAGTATTTCTGTATCACAGAAGCCGTAGCGCTTTACCTGCAGAAATTCATTTTATACCGTAAAAGAAAGGTCTTTTATGGCGCTGATGGTACTAATAAGAGCATGTTTGATGTGATCAATAAACATAAGAGTAATGAGAAATTCCTCTATGTCTGCTCCGAAAACCAACAGGATAATGAGATCGTCACCTGGCTGAAAGGTAATAACTGTGAGTTTGCACTTGCTTTTATGTATCGTACCCAAAGCAATGATGTAAAAGAATTACTGACACAAACAGAATATGATATCATTTGCTTCTTTACTCCCAGCGGCGTAAAGAGTTTATTTGATAATCTTCCCAAATACAAACAAAACGGAACTGTCATTGGTGCCTTCGGCAACAATACATCCCGTGCTGTAGAAGAAGCTGGTCTTACCCTGGAAATAAAAGCCCCACATCCGCAAGCTCCAAGTATGGTAGCTGCGTTGGAAAAGTTTTTAGTGGAGACTATGGGAAAGAAATAAAATAATTGAAGTTATTAAAAAGCTAGTGGGAGATAGCTAGTAGCTAGTGGGAGTTTACATCCCCTTCTTGCTACTAGCTATCTCCCACTAGCTTTTTAATAAGCAGATTGCACGAACTTTACCGGAATGCCTACACACACCAACAGTCTTATACATGAGACAAGTCCTTACTTACTACAGCATGCACATAATCCCGTGGATTGGAATCCATGGAGTGCAGAGATTTTGCAAAAAGCAAAAAAAGAAAACAAACCTATTCTTGTTAGTATAGGATATGCCGCCTGTCACTGGTGTCATGTGATGGAAAAAGAAAGTTTCGAAGATGAATCTACTGCGGCGATCATGAACGAACATTTTATCAATATAAAAATCGACAGAGAGGAGCGCCCGGATCTTGATCATATCTATATGGATGCGGTGCAGGCGATGACAGGGAGTGGGGGGTGGCCATTGAATGTTTTTCTTACGCCGGAAGGAAAGCCTTTTTATGGGGGTA
The DNA here is from genome assembly GCA_039932855.1 of Chitinophagaceae bacterium. GTDB lineage: Bacteria > Bacteroidota > Bacteroidia > Chitinophagales > Chitinophagaceae > JAJKIP01. Next base: position 11,136 of record JBDTPD010000040.1, read on the forward strand.
CTTATTTTCCTCCCCGTCGTGCATTCAATCGTGCATCGTGGAAAGAAGTGCTGGACGGAGTGATGCAGGCGTTTAAAGAACGGCGGCATGAAATAGATGCACAGGCAGAAAATCTAACGGATCATTTACTTCAATCCAATTCATTCGGATTGCAGCAGGCAACAGCGGAAGAAGTTTTTGTAAAAGAAAAACAGGAAGAAGCATTCGATAATATTATGAAGGCGGCAGATAAGGAATGGGGTGGCTTCGGACAAGCACCCAAATTCCCTCAGACGTTTACTATACAATTCTTGTTGCGCTACCATTATGTAAGGACAGTAAAATCAGTGAGCTCAAAAGTCTCCCCCTTGGGGGGAGATTTAGAGGGGGCCGCCTTCGAACAAGCTCTCCTCTCTCTCGACAAAATGATCGAAGGTGGTATTTATGATCAACTCGGTGGTGGCTTTGCCCGCTATTCAACAGATGCAGAATGGCTGGCTCCGCATTTTGAAAAAATGCTTTATGATAATGCATTGTTGTTGATTGTACTCAGCGAAGCGTATCAGCTAACCAGGAGAGAACGGTACCGTGAAGTAATAGAAGAGACAATGAATTTTGTGCAAAGAGAATTAATGCATCCGTCTAAAGGTTTTTATGCCGCACTCGATGCAGATAGCGAAGGAGAAGAAGGTAAGTTTTATGTATGGGATAAAATAGAAGCGGATGAGTTGCTTGGAAAAGATGCAGCTATCTTTTGTAAGTACTTTGATATAACGAACCAGGGGAACTGGGAAGGGAAAAACATTTTACATGTAAAACAACCGCTTGAGGATTTTGCATTGGCAAATGGAATAGAAGTGAGTGTTTTGAAGAAAATATTGGAGAATGGCAAGCGTATCTTAATGAAGCAACGTGATCATCGGCCGCGTCCTTTGCTCGATGATAAAGTATTGCTTGGATGGAATGCACTGATGAATACAGCCTGCAGCAAAACGTTTGAAGCTACAGGTGATGAGCAGTACCGGCAATTGGCAATTGACAATATGCAATTCTTACTTAAAAAATTTGCCGGAAATAAGTCAGCCGGGTTTTATCATACCTGGAAGAATGATCAGGCAAAATATCCGGCGTTTCTCGACGACTATGCATTTCTGATACAATCGTTACTTCAGTTATATGAGATCACAGCTGAATCTGCCTGGTTGTTAAAGGCAAAAGAGTTGACAGAACATGTATTAATAAATTTTAGTGAGGGGGATACCGGGTTCTTTTATTTTACAAACGAGGATCAGACTGATGTGATCGTTCGGAAAAAAGAGGTATACGATGGGGCGGTTCCCTCAGGTAATGCAACAATGGCCTGGAACCTTTACCGGCTATCGATTTATTTTGACAGGGGTGAGTGGAGGGAAAAAAGTTATAAAGCGGTCAATTCACTGGCCAGGGTCATTAGCCGTTACCCTACATCTTTTGGCACCTGGAACTGTTTGCTACTGGAAATTATGTCAGGCACGCATGAAATTGCGGTCGTTGGGAAAGATGCGTTGTCTGTTCATCAGGAGATACTGCGGGAATTTATCCCTCACCGGGTGTTAATGGCTTCCATTTCGGGTGATGATACGTTTCCTTTATTAAAGGACAAGAGTGCAACTGACCCGGCCTCAATTTATTTGTGTAAAAATTTTGCCTGCCATCAACCAGTAAATCAAATTAATGCGTTTAAGTCGTTGATGTCCAGTGAAGGAACGAATATTTAATTAGGGGGGAATACAATAAAATGTTATTGTTTAGCGTTAGATATTTTACTTAGTAAAACACCCTTTTAACAGGAAAAAATAAATTGTAACGTTGTGCTGACGAATAAACCAATATATTATATTTGCCCAATACCCTTTAAGTGTATGAAAATGAAAAACCCTAACTATGCATTCCTCGCAGCCGCCTGCATTTTAATGCTGTCCAGCTGCGGAATAATGGGAAAAAAGAATAAAGGCAGCGCCTTACCAAATGATGGTCAGGTGCATGGCATTTCTCCTGGTAACAGATATAGCCTTCCAAAGCCTCCGGGCATGGTTTATATCCCACAGGGAACATTCCACATGGGTCCAAGTGATGAGGATCCAGCCTACTCTTTTAGTTCCCGTAACCGCTCCATCTCCATTAGTGGATTCTGGATGGATGCGACGGAAATTACCAACAATGAGTATCGTCAATTCGTATTCTGGGTTCGTGACT
>JBDTPD010000041.1:0-13254 GCA_039932855.1 Chitinophagaceae bacterium
TCAGGAAATTGGCTGAATCCTTCTTCACTGATCCATGCTTCGATAGGGGTGCCGCCAACGCTGGCATTGATAAGACCGATAGGTATATGATAACGGTTATAAATTTCCCTGGCAAAGAAATAAGCGACGGCAGAAAATTGAAGCAGGTCGGTTGACACAGCCGGCTTCCAGTTTCCCGAAGGGAGATCATCATGTGGGCCTTTCAGATCCGTCATGGTAGGAATAAAGAAATGACGGATAGAAGGATAGTTTGCATTGGCGATCTCGTCCGGATATTTTTCTTTTACCCGTTCCATTGGTATGACCATATTGGATTGACCGGCGCAAATCCAGACATCACCAACAAGTATATCTTTTAGTTGTATTTTATTTTTACCGGTAATATCCATTGTATAAGGACCGCCGGCTTTTGTTGGAGATAATAAGGTCATCCATTTACCATCTGATGCGGTAGTCGCTTTATAACTTTTGCCATTGAAGCTGATCTTTATCTTTTCATTGGGTGATGCCCAACCCCAGATTTTTATTTTCGTATCACGTTGCAGCACCATACTATCTCTTACTAACCGTGGCAACCTTACTTGTGCGTAAGTAGTTTGGCAAAAAAACAAAAGGAGCAGTACGGTTAAACTGGTAGTTATTTCTTTTCGAAAAATATTCATGACAACAATTATGGGTTGAAAGAAAACAGGCGTAACTATATTTTGACTCCAAATATTCACTATTCTTTCATGAATACATGGTTTTTTGAAAAAGAATTATATAATCAATGCAACTTTTGATTGTTGCATCAATTTATAGACCTGTTAGCGTATATTTTATTCTTTTAATAAAAAATTTGACAGATAAGTTATTAATCGTAATATTGCGATAAATAGTGTAGTATGGGTCTTACCAAATCAGAAGAATTTACCGCAAAGGATAATCGCCTGGCTAAATACGCGAAAGCCCTTTCTCATCCGGCAAGAGTAGCCATCCTGAAACTTTTAATAAAGAAACAATCCTGTATCTGCGGAGATATTGTTGGAGAATTACCACTTTCGCAAAGCACCGTTTCGCAGCATTTGAAAGAATTGAAAGACGCTGGGCTGATAAAAGGAGATATTGACGGTGTAAAGGTTTGCTATTGCATTGACCAAAAGGAATGGAACTCAGCTAAAGTTTTCCTGGCTGAATTATTTGATAGCTATAAACCTTCGGCGTCCTGCTGCTGATTTTTTTTGATTACTATTATCGTAATATAACGATCAATTTATCACTTATAAAACTAAATTATATGCAAACAGATGAACAGTTAAAAGAAATGGTGAAACAGAAGTATAGTACTATTGCTTTGCAGGATAAAGAAAGCAATCAATCATCTTGTTGTGGAGCGAGTTGTTGCTCGACCGAAGTCGTAACTATTATGAGTGATGATTATAGTACCATGAATGGATATAATCCGGATGCTGATCTTGGACTTGGCTGTGGTCTCCCAACAGAATTTGCTGGTATCAAAAAAGGAGATACAGTTATTGATCTTGGTTCAGGCGCCGGTAATGATTGTTTTGTGGCTCGTGCAGAAACAGGTGAAACCGGAAACGTTATTGGTATCGACTTTACACCGGCTATGATTGAAAAAGCAAAAGCGAATGCTGATAAACTTGGTTTCACGAATGTGTCTTTTATAGAATCTGATATTGAGACTATTCCATTGCCTGAAGGTATTGCTGATGTAATAGTCAGTAATTGCGTACTGAACCTGGTTCCGGACAAAAAAGAAGTATTCAAAGAAATATATCGTTTGCTGAAACCTGGTGGTCATTTCAGTATATCAGACATTGTATTATCAGACGATCTTCCACCAGCTTTACAAAAAGATGCTGAAATGTATGTGGGTTGTGTCTCAGGAGCTATTCAGAAAGAATTATACCTGGAACTGATAAAAGAAACAAAATTCAAAAATATCAATATCCAAAAAGAGAAAGCTATCATTATCCCGGCTGATATACTCAAAAATTATTTATCTGAAGATCAACTGGCAAGTTTTCAGTCGGGGGAAACAGGTATCTTCAGTATCACTGTCTATGCTGAAAAACCTTCTGTCTGCTGCGAACCTGGTTGTTGTAACTAATAAATAACAATGAAAAAAATTCTCGTGCTATGTACCGGCAATAGTTGTCGTAGCCAGATTGCTGAAGGTTACCTCCGTTATTTTGCAAAGCATAAAGCCGCCATCTATAGCGCGGGTATCCAAACGCATGGTGTCAATCCGCGTGCTATTCAAACTATGAAAGAAGATGGGATCGATATATCGGCTCATACTTCCAATCACATCGATGAATACCGGGATATTGATTTTGATTTTGTAATCACCGTTTGTGATCACGCTAAAGAAAACTGTCCATGGTTTCCTACAGCCGCAAAGAAGTTTCACCACAACTTCCCCGATCCCGCCAAAGCAACAGGAACTGATGAAGAAATCTTGCGGAAATTTCGGGAGGTGAGAGATATGATAAAAGAGTATTGTGAGAGGTTTATTATGGGAAATATCCACTAGTGCAAAAGGCGGCTATACAATTATGAATTAAGAATTATGAGTTATGAATTATTTTCAACTGTTCATTCATAACTCATAATTCTTAATTCATAATTTATCTAAAATTCTTTATCTTTCTTTCACAACAAACCTACTTACCATGTCTGCTATTCCTACCAGTAAGCCTTCTTCGTTTCTTATATTTCCCTGGGGGCTAATGTCCATTATATTGATCCTTGTGCTGAACCTGGCGTTAAGTGATAGTTGGTTCGGGAAGAACTGGAGCTGGATCACCCTGGTATTAATTATACCTGCTGCAATTTTCGAGAATTTCAAGATCGGTTATTCTACCATGCGCATCATGTTCATGAAAGTAGTGTATTCACTGATCTCGTTTCTATTAGTGGGAATGGCTTTTGGCGCCGCATTGGCTGGCTGGCAATTACAAAAATTCCAAAACATTACTAATATCAGCACAGTCAAATTGCCCTGGTTTGTATTACTCGCATTAGTAGTAATGCTATTAATACAGGTAGCCCAGTTATTCAGTATGCTGAAAGCAGTGAAGAGAGAATTCATGCAACTAGACCCTGACCAATAACAGTTGGCAGTCGGCAATCGCAGTCATTTAGATTGTATATGCTCTTCCGATTGAATCGAAAGATTATAATTGTTTGAGTGCAGCCTTTAGAAAGGGAAGAGTTGGAAGGGAAGAAATAATTTTAAGTTCGTCTTTAATAGAACTTTCATTGTCGAGAAACCTCAGCACCTGCTGGGGTTTATTTTTTTTAAAGAGGTCGGTGAAGATTTTTTTGCCAAGATGGTTTTTATGATGAAGAATATTCAGTAAGACGCTATCATAAAAGTGAAATTTTTTCTCATCAGGAGCTTGCGGAGGTAATGGTTCACCGGTTTTGATAAGTTGTGCTACAATAGCAGCCGAATGCTTTTGAATAAACCGGAACGTGTAACCACTGGAAGCTTTTGTCTGACCACCAGCTGTACCAATATAGATAATATTGTGACGAGTTGTTGGGAAACGGTAGTTCGTCATTGGTATTACACCAAATTCCTCTTCTTTCACTTTATAATCCTTCACCGTAACAAACTGGCGGATATAATTGCGCAGACCCTCTTCATACTGGGCCGGCTGCAATAGCTCATTAGTAAATAAGGTATATTCTACCAATGCTTTGGTGGGAGAAAAAGGCATGGTATACACAAACGTAGCTCCGTGTTGCTGATCTACACGAAAATCCATTAGCGTAGCTTCATCAGGATTGAATACCGGCTCTGCTGTTTCAATGAGAAATCCTTTGAAATGCTGAAGTAGGTAATACTCTTTCTTCTTCATTACCGGTTGTTCAAAAAGAATACTATTGAAAATATACCGGCCATGAATCTTATGTCCATCTATTTTGACAAAGGCTTCGTGTTGGTTACTTTCTATTTCCTCTATATTACCAGTAACTACATCAAAGTTCTTATGTTTACGAAGTATTGTATAACAATGCTCATAAAAATCGATGCCCCTGATCAGTTTATAAGTGTAGGGAGAGAGCTGTAGTAAACCGGAATATTTCTCTCCATGAAACCATGCCTGTTGCCATTTCTTATAAACAATCGATTCGAATAATCCCGCTTCCGTCTCCCAGAAGCACCAGGTGCGATCATTTTTACTTTTGCTTTCCTTATCAACCAGTAGTATATTTTTATCCTTGAACTGCCCGGAATGGATCATGTGCATGGCAAGACTAAGTCCGGCACAACCGCTACCTGCTATGATATAATCGTAAGTCATCGGAGAGTTGAAAGATTTTCTTTTTGCGGTTGCATGTAAACAGGTTGAAAGTTATAAGAGAGAAGCTATTAGCTTTCTTTTTACCACATGGGATCATAGAACATAGGGCACATAGGGATTATGATTTGGGAAAATTGAATTATTCGGCAACAGCCCCCGGCGCATAGTCAACTTTGGCATTACCTGCCATCAGTTTTTTATCACGACGGATCTTATCACGATATTTTTTTGCGACGAGCAACATACCAAAACTTTCTCCCTCAAATCTATCAAGGTGTTTGTGATGCATTTTATGCGCCCAGCGAATACCACGTATATAAGCGTTGTTGCTGCGTGTAAACCATTTGAATCGCTGGTGAATGATGACATCATGCACAAGGAAGTATGCAAACCCATACGCCATGATACCAAATCCTATTGCCTGCATCCACCAAACCTTATCATAGGTACCAAAGAAGATCAATAACATACTGGGGATAGCGAAGATGATGAAGAATGCATCATTCTTTTCAAAAAAACCGGGCTCTACCTGGTGATGATCTTTGTGCAGGTACCAGAGAAATCCATGCATTACATATTTATGCGTGAGCCAGGTTACAGCTTCCATTAACAGAAACGTACCTAACAATACCAATATGTAAAAAAGGACCGTCATTATGCTACTTTATTTTTATACCGGCTGTTCCACCATTTTTCGATACGTGGAAAAGCCAACCGGAACCATGCAGTATATCGCAACGGATGATCGTTTACTGAGTCCCTGATCTCCTGCATGCTTTTAAAACAGTAATCCATCACTTCTTCCCTGGCTATTTCTATTTCACCATCATACTCACCAACAAAGACGTGATCGAATTCATATTCAATCAATCCATTTTCAAATTCGGCTTTATATACAAAATCGAAGATCTTTTCGACTTCGGTAGCAAAACCCATTTCTTCTTTCAACCTCGTATGTGCTGCTGTTATAGTTTCTTCACCCGGAGCCGGGTGACTGCAACAGGCATTGGTCCATAAGCCGCCGCTATGATATTTATTCAGCGCCCGCTGTTGTAATAACATTTCACCACGGTGATTAAATATGAAAATGCTGAATGCACGATGCAGCCATCCTTTTTTATGCGTGTCCATTTTACCGGCTGCACCCGTTTCCTCATCGGCCTCATTCACTAAGATCACTTGCTTTTCCATATCAGATCAATCGTAAATGATTTTTTACACCCGCTCTGAGAATAATTATCAGCTTGCGGTAATTAGGAATCCGAATTCGTTGTTCAAAGATACCTTGCGGTTCCATCTTTTTAATTTTCTTAAACAACGATAAGTAATATTTATACGCAACATATACGCCAAACCGGGCTTTCAACGGCAATTTCAGGATGCCTTTATAGGCCTCACTGAAATCGTTATTGATATCCTTTTCGATTTGCAGTTTTTGTTGCTGAGTAAAATTATCAAAATCACAGCCAGGGAAATAAACACGTGATAAGCCGTTAAAGTCAGCGCTGATATCACGTAAGAAATTTACTTTTTGAAAAGCAGCGCCAAGTGAGCGGGCAGATCCTTTTAATTTTTCATACATGTCTTCCTTTCCCTCACAAAAAACACAAAGACACATTAATCCTACTACTTCGGCTGAACCATAAATATATTCGCCGTATTTTTTCTCATCGTAGGTTTGACGCGTGAGGTCCATTTCCATACTTTGAAAAAAAGCTTCGATCAGATCGTGGCCGATATTGTATTTATTGACCGTGCATTGAAAACTATTGAGAATAGGATTGCAACAAATGCCACGTTCTATTGCGCCATATGTTTCCTTCTTGAATTCCTCCAGCAATGTTTTCTTATCGTAATCATGAAATGTATCTACGATCTCATCAGTGAAGCGAACGAACCCATAAATATTAAAGATAGGTTTGCGCAGATCTCTATGCAATAAACGAATAGCCGAAGAGAATGACGTACTGTATTTCTCCGTCACTATCCGGCTGCAATCTTCACTGACATTATTGAACAGATCGAGCATGTTTAGTCAGAATGTTTTATTTTGTTTGATGCAAGCTATTAGCTTCTCTCTATCCGAACGACTTTACTACCTGTTTCGCTACTACTTCTCCACTGATCAGGCTTGGAGGTACACCGGGACCCGGGACCGTTAGCTGGCCGGTGAAAAAAATATTCTTTACTTTTTTGCTTTGACAGGATGGTCTGAAAATGGCTGTTTGCCGGAGGGTATTTGCCAACCCATAGGCATTTCCCCGAAAGGAATTATAGTCATTTACGAAATCACTGACTGCATAGGATTGTTTAAACACCACTGATTCTGAAAAAGATTCTCCAATGTGTTTTTCCATTCTTTGCATAATCATCTGGAAATATTTCTCCCGCAATTCTTCCGTATCACCTTCCAGGCCTGCTGCTACTGGTATTAGAAATACAAGGCTCTCACCACCGGGTGGAGCAACCGTATTATCAGAAACAGAAGGAATGCTTACATAAAATAAAGGATCGGAGGGCCATCTGGGCACCGTATAAATTTCTTCTCCATGTTTTTCAAATGATACATCGAAGAATAAAGAATGATGGGTAACATTTTTCAACCGCTTATTCAACCCTACATAATACAATAAACACGATGGTGCCATCACTTTATTCTTCCAGTAATTAGTAGAATAGCTGCGATATTGTAAAGGAAGCAACGATGTTTCGGTAAAATGATAATCAGCACCACTGATCACTACATCTGCCTGATATATATTTTTATCGGTAATAACTTTCTTTGCTGTACCATTTTCAATCCGTATCTCCTGTACATTTTCACCAAATTGAAAATCAACACCGAGTTCAACAGCGAGTTGATGCATCCCCTTCACTACAGAGTACATACCAGCTTCGGGATACCAGGTACCACCCTGCATATCTGCATAGTTCATCAAACTATACAACGCGGGAGTATCTTCTGGTAATGCGCCTAAGAACAAAACCGGAAACTCCATGATCTGTCTTAATCGCGGATGACGAAAATATTTATTGATATGTTTCTTGATAGAAGTAAATACATCCAGTTTGAATACACCTTTGATCGTTTCCCAATCCATGAATTCGGTAATTGAACGACCCGGTTTATAAACAAGACTATTAATACCAACCTTGTATTTATAAGCAGCGCCTGCAAGATATTGATCAAGCTTTTCAGCGCTGCCTGGCTCGAGCGATTCGAATAACGCTTTAAGGCCCGGCATATCTGCGGGTATATCTGTTATTCCATCGTTCCAGTAAATACGGTAAGAAGGATCGAGACGCTGAAGTGAATAGTAGTCTGTTGTTTTTTTTCCGAAAACGGAAAAGTATCTTTCAAATACATCGGGCATCCAGTAAAAACTTGGGCCCATATCGAAAACAAAACCATTTTGTTTTAATTGCCGGGCGCGACCTCCGGGAGTATCGTGTTTTTCTAAAACAGTAACCTGCCATCCCTCCTTAGCCATGAAAGAAGCTGCCGAAAGGCCGGCGAACCCACTACCAATCACTATTACTTTTTTTCTACCCGTCATTTTTAAAACCTGGTAAGGCGCTCTTTCAACAACTTTCGTGCGAAGTGAATTCTGCTCTTAACTGTTCCAAGAGGTTCGCTCATGACATCAGCAATTTCCTGATACTTATATCCATCAAAGTATAACTGGAAAGGTGTTTTAAAAATTTCCGGTAATTGGTGAATAGCTGATTCAATCTCTTTCATCCGTAAACTACTTTCTGCCGCGTTGCTGACCGATGTTTGTTTAAGATTTAATAAGAAATCATTGGGCGAATTATCGAATATGGTTCTTTGTTTTGCTTTCCTGCGGTAATCATTGATAAAGATGTTACGCATGATAGTAAACAACCAGGCTTTAATATTGGTACCCGCATTATACTTTTCATGGTTTGCCAGCGCCTTATAAAGTGTTTCCTGGTAGAGATCATTTGCTGCCTCACTGTCTCGGGTGAGATTGATAGCAAAGGGCTTAAGAAAGTCCGCATTTTGCAACAGCACTCTGTCAAATTCTGTTGAGGACATATTGTTTTTGTTTAATTTTTAACTAGGTAAAGTTAAACAAAAACAGTGCCGGGGAAAAAATAAAATCCTTTAACAAATCGGTTAACGCCTGAAATTCTTAAAGAACTGAGATATAGTCTGTTATTTCCTGTAGAGATTTTTTGAAACAGATACAATCTGGCAGGTCTTTGTGGTATTTATGGGTGGGAAAACCAGAAATGACGGTCATGAGTCCAGACAAATGGGCAGGAATATTATGGACAAGTTTTTCAAAATTGAAATTTGGACGGCAGGTACTGGTCAAATGGATGAATGCCATATCGGGATTGATCACTTCCACCACATTTTCTACATCACTCATCGGCACATTGGCGCCAAGGTAAATGACTTTGATACCGCGCTTTTTCAACAGGTAATACAAGAATAATAATCCCAGTTCATGGTGTTCTCCTTCGGGTAAAAAAAGCACCGCTTTCCGGGAATATTTTTCCGCAGGTTTTACTGAATCAATGGCCACGATCAGTTTCTGACGAATGACATTGGAAACAAAATGTTCCTGTGCCGGCATGATATGTCCCGTTTGCCAGAGGATTCCAATTTTTTCGAGAAAAGGAAAAACGATCTCGCGTATTGTTGTTGTTATATCGTTGTCAAGAATAAATGCATTTAAGGTTCTTTCAAATTCATCTGTCTCCATTTCAATCATCAAACGCACCATGTCATTTACAATTCTTTCCTGTATAGCTAAATCATCTTTTAATGATAAAACCTTTGAACAGATCTCATCAGGTTCCATGCGATCGATATGACAAAGCTTGAAACCATATTTAGTGAGGAGAGCAATATTGAGCAGCTTCTTTAATTCTTCGTTGCTGTAATAGCGAATATTGGTATCGGTACGTTGTGGTTTGAGAAAATTGTACCGTTGTTCCCATATACGGATAGTATGGGCCTTTATCCCAGAAAGATTTTCGAGGTCCTTTATCGTAAAATCATTCATACCGTTAGTAATACAATGTTCGTTGTAAAAAGTTCATTATAAGTTGTAAGTTGTAAGTTAACGCACTATAAATGAAGTTTCTGCTACCTACAGGTTAGACTAACAACTTAAAACATAAAACTTATAACTCAGAATTGGTGAACTTACTCCAGTCAATGTCTTTGGATAGAGCAGCTGCCAGGCGTGGGTTTCCAAGTTCTTCCAGATGTCCGCCATGATGCAGATCAGTGCCTGCCAATGTATAAAATCCATTCTTCAAAAGCCAGTGTGCCAGTTCCATAACTGATTTTCCATAATGTCCGCCTAATGAAAGTATATTCAATTGAAAAATACAGCCGATATCTTTCAGTTCATTATAGAATTCTTTATTTTTTTGAAGATAAATATATCTTTCAGGATGTGCGATGATCGGTTGATATCCCTGCATCTGCATTTCAAATAAAATCTCTTTGATGTTCATAGAAGGAAAAGCCATAGAAAATTCAGTGAGCACCTTATTGTCACTGACCGTGAGCAATCGTTCCTTTTTAGCAAGCAGATCTTCTACATGTTCATCTAAAAAATATTCTGCTGCTGCATTGATCTCTATTTCTATTCCTGCTTTTTTTACTGCTTCTCTTACCAGGCTCAATTGACGATTGACAATCTCTGGTGTGTTGCGATACATATCCCACATGATATGCGGAGTAGCAATGAGTTTATTATACCCTAATGCCTTCAACCCACGTATCAGTTCTACTGAAGTTTCAACTCCATCAGATCCATCATCGATACCGGGAAGGATATGAGAGTGCATATCTGTTCCCAATACAGAATAGTTGAACTTGTCTGTCTTTGCTGATGACTTGGAAAATAACTTAAACATGAAGTGAATTTAGAATTATGAATTTAGAATTATGAATGATTTGATATCAACAACTCATTCATAATTCATAACTCATAATTAAAGATCGAAATTAGTTCTTTACCATCAAAAATTACGCCCGGGTAATGATGGGAAAACCTTGTGTACTAATTCGCTTTTGGAAAAAATGATATACCAGGCTGTTAAAAACAGGATCATAAAGTCAGTGCCGAATGAAATATGCTGGTGATACCAAACTTCTACAGTGCCTTTGTAGGGTAATATTACCTGGCGATAACATTCATGCGGAGGAAGTTCACTTTTGGTGATAATCAATTCTTCATCACGGAAAACGATAGAACCGATGCCGGTGAGTCCGGGTTTTTCCTGGTACACTTTTTCTTTCATTTCATCGCTATACCTATCGAAACCAGCTTTCATCAATGGACGTGGGCCAACAAATGACATATCGCCGGTGAGAATATTGATCAACTGAGGTAGTTCATTCAATTTACTGATGCGTAAAAAAGTCCCCATCTTCGTTACCCGTGGATCTTTACGCGTGGTCACATCACCAGCTCCCATGTTGGGGCTGTTCTTGAGCATGGTAGCAAACTTCCAGATGCGGAAGATCTTATTGTGATAGCCGACACGATCCTGTCTGAAAAAAACTTCATGCTCGCCGGTGAGTAATAACAAAATAATAATAGGAATAAAAAGCGGCAGCAGGATCAGGATGGCCAGCAGCGAAAAAACGATGTCGAAAAAACGTTTGATAATGGAATACATGGTTCTGTTCAGGCTAAAGCTGCTTTGACTTCGCGGGCTACTATTTCCAGTTGTTCATCGGTGATACTGGTAGAACTCGGGATACTCAAGCAGGTATTGTAAATATAATCAGCATTATCCTTTTTCTGTACATAAGGACAATCTTTGTACATCGGCAATTTATTCATCGGCATCCAGAAGCGCCGGCTAAGGATTTTATTAGCATTCAGGTGATCGAGTACTTTCTTTTGTTGATCTGTTTGAATAGTGAATAGCCATCCGTTTGTTTTTACATCAGGTAATTCTTTTTGAAAACGAATATCGCCCACTCCTTCAAATTCTTTTTTATAAAAAGTAACAACTTCCTGTTTTCTTTTAAGAAAAGTGGGAAGCATTTCCATTTGACCAACTCCTACTGCAGCGAGCAAATTCACGAGACGATAATTGTAACCAACTTCGTCATGATAATATTCATCCACACTTGCCTTGGCAGTAGTAGTGATATGTTTTGCTTTTTTAGCCAATGCTTCGTCATTGGTAACAATAACACCACCACCACCGGTAGAGATGATCTTATTACCATTAAAACTAAAACACCCTAATGAGCTGAATGTACCGGAATGTTGTCCTTTATAACTTGAGCCCAATGCTTCCGTAGCATCTTCGACTACCGGCAAAGGATATTTCTTAATAATACTTTGGAAACGATCCATATCACACATATTTCCAAGAATATGTACCGGCATGATGGCGCTTATTCTGCGCCCATCCTGGATATAAATGAGGTGACCATCTTTCTCATCAGTTTCATTTTCCAAAAACTCTTCGAGCAGATCGAGGTCCATTTGCCAGTAATCAGGATCAGCATCGATTAATATTGGATCAGCGCCCAGGTATTTTATTGAATTAGCAGAAGCGACAAACGTAAGATTTGGAAGAATGACATAATCATCTTGTTTGACACCTGCTAACAAAAGAGAAATATGCAAGGCAGCTGTACCGTTTACGGCTGCTATACCATATTTAGCGCCGGCAAAATCGGCTACCATCTGTTCAAACTTTGTGACATACTCACCTACGGAAGATATCCAGCCTGAATCAAGACATTCTTTGACATACTTCCATTCATTGCCTGCTATATTGGGAACACTTAAGGGAATGATCTGTTGATTACTCATAAACTTTATTTCCTGCTTCAAGATATTGATTGTACCATTCAACGGTATTCTTTAAACCTTCCTTCCACATGATTTCGGGTTCAAAGCCTAATTGCTTTCTTGCTTTAGTAATATCTGGACAACGGCGTGATACTGATCCCGGGTATGTTGGCGCATTTTCATACGTTCCTTTGAAACCCATCAGTTCACCGGCATAATGAATCAGATCACCAATGGTGATCTCATCCTGTGTGCCTATATGATATATCTGTCCGTTTGTATTTGGTTGTTCCATTGCCAGCACGGTTCCTTTTACTGCATCAGTGATATAGCAGAAGGCGCGTGTCTGATCATGTCCGTATACTTTAAATGGCTCCTCTCCTTTTCTGAATCTTACTACGAGGTGAGGAATAACGTGTTTGAACCCCATACGTGGTCCGTATACATTATGATAGCGAACGATGGTAGCTTCAAAACCAAGAATACGTGAGTAATTTAAAAATCCGGATTCACCCAGCATTTTAGTTACTGCATAGGTGAAGCGTGGGTGACTGATATCTTCAATACAAAGTGGTACTTCTTCCGGAGTAGGAGTGATGTAACCAAATGCATCGACGCTACCAGCATAACATTCGCTGGTAGAAGTGAACAATGCTTTGCCTATTTTAGAACGGCGTATCCATTCAAGTGTATTAAATATCAAGGCAGTGTTGATGCGAATGATCTCATGCGGGATAGAGTTGGCATTATCTACACCAACAACAGATGCCAACATATATACCTGGTCGTATTGATTATCGAGAAGGTCAAATGTTTTTGGATCGGTATAGTCGCCGGCGATCACTTTTACATTATGTTTATTTACAAGTTCAGTAAATAAAACGTCTTGTTTGCCACGGGCGAAATTGTCCGCGATGGTTAGTGAGTAATCGCGGTTCTCTGCCAGGTACTTCGTGATGTTGAAACCGATGAAGCCGGCGCCGCCGAGTAGTAGAACTTTTTTGCTCATTAAAAATTTAAATTATTCCTTGAATGATTTTTTTCTTTGAAAGCCTCACAGCTTCTGATTCTTTTATTGCCACGGATGCACGGATATTGCCTTCGGCAATAATCGCCGAAGGCGATAT